>CAYRLN010000008.1:0-4887 GCA_964425065.1 uncultured Lachnospiraceae bacterium
TATCCCGGTGAAAAAGTTTATTCCTCTCAGGCGGCAAGTTATTTGAACGCGGCGACCGCTTATTCGGACGAGACGAAACTGGTCTATATGACGGAAAATGGTTGCGTATTTGATCCCGAACTTGCAATAAGGGACGGAGCAATGTGGGGAATGTGGTGTACATGGGAAGGTGAATTCGTTGCCAAAGACACAGCAATTCACGCTCTCAGTGAGCAGTACACAGAGGAAGAGATGCTGATAAAAGCTTATTCCGATGAAAATGTACTGACGCTGGAGGATCTTCCGGGTTGGAAATAATTAAGAGAGAGGTAGAATTATGAAAAACAGGAGGCTTGGCCGAAAAATTGTATCACTGGTGCTCTGTTCGGTTATGGTTTTCTCGTTGCTTCCGGGAAACTTGCTTCAAAGTCAGGCGGCAACAGAGTTATCCATGGACGAATTTGATGAAATCGTCAGCACATACAATATTGACGATTCGATTCCGGGTTACAAGGAGTATTTAGCAGCACATGCCGACGCAGCATATCCCACAGAGGAAATCGTTGTGACGGCAGGGGAATACAGCAGATATGAAGAAGACGATGCTCCCGCGCAGCCGGAAATCTGGGAAGATTATGAAGGGATGAGCGGCAAATCAGTTCTCACCGGAGAAGATTCCCTGATTGAGTTTGATGTGACCGTGCCGGAAAGCGGACTTTATAATCTGACAGTAGTTTATTATCCGGTAGAAGGTAAGAACTCAGATATTGAACGGAGCGTGTTCGTAGACGGCGAACTTCCTTACGGTGAATTATCTTTGGTTAAATTCCAGCGTGTCTGGATGAGTTACACAGAGAATACTTATGTGAACGAAAACGGTGTCACGGTAAAAGAGTGGCAGAAGGATAACCAGGGAAATGATGTAAAACCCGCCAGCAAGGAAATCCCCGAATGGCAAAGCCGTTATTTATATGACAGCAACGGTTACGTGACGGAACCTTTGTATATTTATTTGGAAAAAGGCGAGCATACAATCTCCTTCCTTTCCCTGAAGGAGCCCATGCTGATTAACAAACTGGTGCTTAGCAACACAGGTGATGTTGCCGATTACGAAACTGTTTTGGCAGAATGGGAAAAGAGCGGTGCAAAAGATACCAGCGGTAAAGTGATTACCATTGAAGGTGAATATGCATCCAAGACATCTTCCCAGATGCTTTATCCCGTACAGGATCAGTCATCACCTTCTGTTTCCCCTTCCAGTCCGAAGGAACTCTTAAACAACTCCATCGGCGGAAACTCATGGAGATTGAACGGACAGTGGATTGAATGGGAATTTGAAGTAGAAGAAAGCGGATTTTATAATATTTCCCTTTATGATAAACAGAACTTTTCCAGAGGTATCGATGTATCCCGAAGAATTACCATTGATGGCGAAACACCCTTTGAGGAAATGTCTGATTATGCTTTCGGTTACGAACAGAGTTGGAGAGAGGATGTTCTCACCGATGAGAGCGGAGTGCCTTACAAGTTCTATCTGGAAGCAGGTACCCACACAATCCGTATGGAAGTGGTACTTGGTGAATTTTCCGAAATCGTAGGCTTGGTACAGGAAGCGGTACAACAACTCAATGACATTTACCGTCAGGTTATCAAGATAACCGGCGTTACACCGGATACTTACCGTGATTACCAGCTGGCATCCATGCTTCCCGGATTAAATGCGGAATTGGTGGAAGTAAGAGCGATTGTAAATGAAGCGATAGAGAGACTGGAAGCGATAGCGGATAAAAATACAGATAAGAAGGCGGTCCTTCTTACCATGAGAGACCAGCTGGATGAATTGATTGAAGACGAAGAATATTTTGTCCGTACACTCAGTTCTTACAAAGTAAATGTCCGTGCCTGCGGTAACTGGATTACACAGGTAATCGCACAGCCTTTGCAGATAGACAAAATCAATATTTATTCTCCGGATGTGGAGATTGAATACGAAAACACAGGCTTTTTTGACGGCTTGGTGTATGAAATCAGCAGATTGTACTACTCCTTCATTATCGATTACAACAACATCGGTAGCGTGGTGGAGAATGACGAAGATTCCGCGGCACTTACCCTTTGGGTGGGCTCCGGCCGTGACCAGGCAAACGTAATCAAATCCCTGATAGATGAAACTTTCACGAACAAGACAGGAATCAGCGTCAACGTACAGTTGGTAGATATGTCCACCTTGCTCAAGGCATCCCTGGTAGGTGAAGGTCCTGATGTGGCAATTCAGGTGGCAAATACAAACGGTGCAGCAGGTTCCGTGCTTTATACCGGTAACGATACTCCGGTAAACTACGGTATCCGTAATGCGGTACTTGATCTGACGCAGTTTGAGGATTTGGATGAAGTGCTTGAAAGATTTCCGGAAGCGGCAATGACGCAGTTCCAATATGACGGTGCGGTGTACGCCCTTGCAGAGACAATCACGTATCCGGTTATGTTCTACCGCAAAGACATTCTGGCGGAAATCGGACTTGAGATTCCGGAGACTTGGGACGACGTAAAGGTTGCTATGTCCGTACTTTCCAAAAATCAGATGGAATTCGGTATGCTGGCCAACGAACAGTTATTCGCTTCCCTTCTTTACCAGAACGGCGGACAGTATTACAACGAAGACGGTACAGCATCTGCACTGGATTCCGATATTGCGGTAAGCGTATTTAAGGATTTCTGTGAGTATTACACAGATTACAAACTGGATAAGGAAACCAGCGTGGAAGAGCGTTTCCGTACCGGTGAGTGTCCTTTGATTATTTCTGACTACACAACTTATAACAACTTTGCAGTATCTGCTCCCGATATCGCAGGACTTTGGTCCTTCACACAGATTCCGGGTACCGTGCAGGAAGACGGCAGTGTCGATCACTCTGTTGCATGTACAGGTCTGGCAAGCATGATTATGGCAGATACGGAATATCCCGAGGAAAGTTGGGAGTTCATTAAATGGTGGACCAGTGCAGAGACACAGACCTCTTATGGCAGAGAAATGGAAAGTCTGATGGGTTCTGCGGCACGAGTTCCCACCGCAAACTATGAAGCGTTCCTCAATATGCCCTGGCCGGTAGATGACTTTGAGGCATTGCAGGAATCCATGAAATGGGTTGAGGGTATCCCTCAGGTGCCCGGCGGATATTATTCCTGGCGAAATGTATATAACGCATTTTATGAGGTGGCGACCAACACAGATACGGCACAGCCCCGTGAAGAGTTGATGGATAAAGTAATCTACATTAATGCGGAAATCCAGTACAAGAGAGAAGAACTTGAACTGGATAAGAAAGATAATGAGTAAGGAGGAAAAAAATGGAGAATCAGGCGCAAGTTTCCGAAGCTGCTTTAGCGGTTGCCAAAAAACAGGCAAGTCTCAGCTATCGGATCAAAAGAAATAAAGAATCCTACATAATGCTGGCACCCTACTTTATTTTGTTTTTCCTCTTTACAGTATTGCCGGTAGTTATGTCCATCTGCTTCAGCTTTACCTACTACAACATGTTGGAAATGCCTGAATTTATCGGATGGAAGAACTATATTAAATTGTTTTTGGAAGACGATATCTTCCTGAAATCCTTAAAAAACACACTGATTCTGGCTGTAATTACCGGACCGGTCAGTTACATGCTTTGCTTGTTATTTGCATGGATTATCAATGCATTTAAGGGGTGGTTAAGAGCCTTCCTTACATTGATTTTCTATGCACCCTCCATTTGCGGTAACGCATATGTGGTTTGGCAGCTTATCCTTTCCGGTGACCGTTATGGTTATCTGAATGGTATTCTGATGAAATTAGGTATCATAGATGAAGCAATCATCTGGATGAAAACGGAGAAATGGGTATTGCCCATGCTGATTGTTGTACAGTTGTGGCTGAGTTTAGGTACCGGTTTCCTTTCCTTTATCGCAGGTCTCCAGACTGTAGATAAAAGCCTTTACGAGGCTGCTGCACTGGACGGTGTAAAGAACCGTTGGCAGGAACTTTGGCACGTAACCCTTCCGGCTATGAAGCCTCAGCTCATGTTCGGTGCGGTAATGCAGATTACACAGTCCTTTGCGATTGCGGATGTATCGATCCAGCTGGCAGGTAACCCTTCCGTCAACTACTCCGGTGCAACAGTGGTAACTCACCTTTTGGACTATGGTACGGTACGATTTGAGATGGGTTATGCGTCGGCGATTGCCACGGTACTATTCCTGCTCATGGTTGGCTCCAACCTGCTTGTACAGAAACTGTTAAGGAGGGTTGGCGAATAATGAGTACGAATACAAAAACAAAAAGACGTTTCTTTAAACGCAGAGCAAAAAGATTAAACCGTTCAATGGCCGGTAACACACTCCTTTTCGTGCTTATGGCAATTTGCGGTGCGGCGATGATTCTTCCTTTGGTTATGGTTATCAACAACTGCTTGAAACCACTGGATGAATTGTATCAGTTCCCGCCTAAGATTTTTGTTAGAAACCCTACTCTGGAAAACTTCACAGACCTGTTCGCATTGATGAACGATACCTGGGTACCTTTTTCCAGATACATGTTGAACACAATTATTATTACCGGCGGCGGTATGATAGGTCACGTATTGATTGCATCCATGGCTGCTTATCCACTGGCAAAACGTGAATTCCCCGGAAAGAAGATTTTGTTTCAGTTGGTAGTGCTTTCCATGATGTTCTCATGGACCGTAACCCAGACTCCGCAGTACATGATTATTTCATGGCTTGGAATTAACAACACTTATCTGGCACTTATCCTACCGGCCTGCTCCTTCGGTATGGGTCTTTACCTGATGAAGCAGTTCATGGAACAGCTTCCGGATTCTCTGATGGAATCCGCCAGATTGGACGGCGCCAGTGAATTCCAGATTTTCTGGA
>CAYRLN010000008.1:4897-12934 GCA_964425065.1 uncultured Lachnospiraceae bacterium
ACTGGCAATTTTCCAGTTCCAGCAGATGTGGGGTAACACAGGAAGTACTTTCCTGCGTGACGAACAGCTTAAGCCTTTGCAGTATGCCCTGCAGCAGATTGCTGCCGGCGGTGCGGCGAGAGCGGGCGCGGCAGCAGCGGTGACATTTATTATCGCAGCAGTGCCCATTACATTCTTCCTGATTTGCCAGAAGAACGTATTAGAGACGATGACTTCATCAGGTATGAAGGATTAAGGAGGAGGGAGAAAATGAAAAAGTTCTTTAAGTGGAAAAAAGTAGTTGCCCTCAGCCTTGCAGTGTTAACACTGGCTTTGGCCGCGGGAGAAACGGTTTCGGCATCTTCCCTGCCTTATGACACTTATAATTACGATTATCGTGAATATATCCATTACACACCTGCAGCGTATGTTCCGGCCTCTTCTATCGGCGGTGACGATTTGACCTGGCAGGGAGCCAATCTTGGAAAGTTTTTAAATCCCCAGGATTTGTGCAAAGACAGTGAGGGTAATGTTTATATTGCAGATACCGGAAACAACAGAATCGTAGTCCTGACATCAGATATGAAAAATGTGGTAAACGTAATTACCTCTTTTGATAACAACGGTCAGGAAGATACGTTCAATCAGCCTTATGGTGTATGCGTTTCTGAAAACGAAAAGATTTATATAGCAGATTCCCAGAACAGACGTGTAGTTATTCTGGAAAAAGACGGCACTTTCGTCGGAACGGTACAAAATCCCCAGTCAGAGAGTTTGGATGACGGATATGTATTTACACCCTTAAAGGTTACCGTGGACTATGCAGACAGGGTTTATGTCATTGCACAGAACATGTTTGAAGGTATCATGGTGTTTGAAAACACGGGAAATTTCACCGGCTTTATCGGTACCATCAACGTAGAAATCAGTTTGTGGGAAAAGTTCTGGAAGAGAATTGCCACAAAAGAAGAGCGTTCCAAACAACAGCTTTACATTCCTACAGAGTTTACCGGCATTGATATTGACCCGGACGGATTTGTATATGCGACAAACATCGATTCCACTGGCACGCAAGGGGTAAGACGCTTGAACCCTAAGGGAGAAGATGTTATTAAAAAAGGCGAAAATGAGAACGTGGGCGGTGACCTGGAAATCGACGGAAGTACGGATTATGCAGGACCCTCCCAGTTTACGGACGTAGTTTACCGCCAAAACGGTATATATACCTGCTTAGACAGAAAACGCGGACGTCTTTTCACCTATGACCACGAAGGAAACCTTTTGTATATCTTCGGCGGTCTTGGAACCCAGGAAGGTACATTCAGTATGCCGGTTGCAGTGGAAGACTTAGGAGAACAGATTATTGTTTTGGATGCAACCAGAGCGAAGGTTATGACCTTTGATGTGACAGAATACGGCAGATTGATTAACGAGGCGGTTGCCTTACGCTACGACGGAGACGAGAGCGAAGCAGTTGGTCTTTGGAAACGTGTTTTGGAACTGGATGAAAATAACGAACTGGCAAATACCGGTATCGGTAAAGCATATTTGACAGCCGGTGAATATGAACTGGCGATGAAATATTTGGAAATCGGAATGAACAGAGATTACTACTCCATTGCATTCCGCAGATACAGAAATGAACTTCTGATTAACAATGCCAGCTATTTCCTGACAGGAATTGTGGTTATCATTGTTGCCTACCAGATTTTCAAGAGATTTAGAAGAAAAAAGAACGGTAAAAAAGCGGAAGGGGGATTGTTAGATGAGTAAATATTTTTCAAAAGAAAAGTGGAAATATTTGTGGTACACAATCACCCATCCCATGGACGGATACTACTGGATCAGACATGCCGATAGGGGAAGCGTTCCCATTGCGATTTTAATGGTTATCTTATTCTCCATAGGATTTACCGTAAACAGACTTTTGTCCAGTTTTGTGGTTAATGACATAGACCCCAGGGGCGTAGACAGTCTCTACGAACTGGTTGGTGTTTTGGTATTTTATCTGCTGCTCTGTGTCAGCAACTGGTCCGTGACCTGTCTGATGAACGGAGAAGGCAGAATGAAGGATATTGCGATTGCAATAGGATACGGCATGGCACCTATTGCGGCAATGTTTTATGTGGCAACCATTGTCAGCCAGTTTATTGCGGATGACGAACAGGCATTTTACGGTATGATAATCGGCGTAGGTATCGCTTACGGCGTAATCATGATGTTGATTGGAATCATGCAGGTACATAACTATACATTGGGAAAAACACTGATTACGTTGCTTTTAACCTTTGTAGCGATGCTGATTATCATTTTTATCGTGTTGCTTGTATCAAACATGCTTGGAATGGTTGTAACATTCTTCAAGAGTGTTTACACGGAAATTATTTTTAGAACCTAAGGAGGCAGACGGCATGAAAAAGGCTAAGACAAAGAAAACAAAACGTCCTATGAGCCTGACCAAAAAGATTGCCCTTGGCATCCTTGGTGTGGCACTGGTAATAGGCGCTATTTATCTGACTTATTATTTGGTACGCTATACCTTTTATGACAAATATGAAGACTATCTCACAAGTTATGATTATGAGACAGGAACCACATTTAAGGCGCTTAGCGAAGAAAAGTCAGATGTAAAAGGCATGGTGCTTGTCAGTGAAAATGAGTACTTAAAGCTATATGCAGATACTGCTTCGGCTTCGATAGCAGTATATGACAAACGAAACGGTGAGACAATTTATTCCAATCCCGTAAAGGCGGATGAAGATACCATCGCTAATAAAGTTAACCTGAACTTCCTGAAGTCACAGTTCATTCTTTATTATTACAATAAAGATGTAACTTCCGGTACAATGAACTCTTATGCAGACAGCGTTTATAAAAATCAGGTAAAAGCAGAGAGCATTGAAAATGGTATCCGGTTTATTTATGAGATTGGTGACATCGTCACAAAAACAGCGGATGGAAGTGACCAGATTCACTTTACAATTCCTTTGGAGTACAGATTGGACGGTGACGGTCTGATGGTATCCATCCCTACAAAAGGAATCGAGGAATACGGTAACGGCAGCGTTTACAGAATCCAACTTCTCCGTTACTTCGGTGCAGCCCATGATTCAGAAGACGGTTACATGGTGGTACCCAATGGTTCCGGTTCCCTGATTAATTTCAATAACGGAAAAACAACGGCAGCAAACTATTCGCAGTACGTATATTCCATTGACCCGTTGGCTTCAAACTATACCACGGTGGAAAATACAAATGAGGTGACATTACCCATTTTCGGTATCTGCCGGAAGAACAGCAGTATTTTGGCAAGTATTGAAGACGGTGCGAGCCTGGCACAGATAACAGCAGGTGTATCGGGAGTTTATAACAATTACAATTATGTATATCCTTCCTTTACACTGCGAGTTGCAGATAACCTGCAGATGTTTGGCGATTCCAGCGGCGATGTATATGTGCTGGAACCGGAACTGTATGATGTAAACTTAACCGTCCGTTACACGTTCCTCACAGAGAAGAATAAAGGATATTCAGGACTGGCTAATTATTACAGAAACAGGTTGATTAGTGAAGGCAGACTTGTGGATCGCACGGAAAGCGGTGACATTCCTTTCTACGCAGACGTAATCGGTGGCGTAAAGGAGACATCCCATTTCCTGGGCGTGCAGTACCTGAGAACCTTTGCAATGACAACCTTTGAGGAAGCCGGACAAATGTCAGAGGAATTTGCTGAGGCGGGAATCACAAATCAGGTGATAAATTTCCAGGGTTGGATGAACGGTGGATATTACCATGATGCGGCAGATAATATTAAAGTGATTTCCAAACTTGGCGGCAAAAGCGACTTGGAAGACCTGAATACGACTGTGGCTGAAAATGGCGGCAGATTGTATGCGGATGTTGCATTCCAGAATGTAACCTTTGCGGACGACGGATTTAATTACAATGCGGAAGGCTCCAGATATTACGGAGCAGGTTATGTGGCAAGTTTTGGTCTGGTAAATCCTACCACACTCCGTGCTACATCGGGACTTGGATATTATGAGAACAAATATGATTTACTTTCCCCGAAATTCCTGCCCCGCTATGTGACAAAGTTCGCAAGCAAGTTTGAAAATTTTGAAGTGGATGGTATTTCCCTCAGAGACCTGGGCAACTACCTTCAGTCCGATAAGAAGCGAACCAACATTATTGACAGGGAACAGGCTCTGGATGTAGTGCTTGGACAGTGGGAGACTCTGGCGGCAACCGGCAAAAATCTCATGGCAGACAAGGCAAATGAATACGCCCTTACATATGTCACAGATGTGCTCAACACTCCGCTTTCCCACAACACTTACGCAATCGTGGATGAAGCCATTCCTCTGTATCAGATGATTATCCACGGAAGTGTAAATTATTCCACGGAACTGCTCAACTTCTATGACATAGAAGACATGACAGATGTGGTGCTCAATATGATTGAATACGGGGCAGCTCCTCACTATGTATTTACATGGGAAGAGTCCAGTAAGATGAAAGACACAGCGCTGAACCGTTACTATGCAACCACGTTCAGCGTATGGAAAGAGGAAGCCATCGATATTTACGGACAGGTAAATGATGCACTTAAATATGTTTCGGATGCTTATATTGTAAGCCACCAGATTTTAAGTGACGATGTCCGCATGGTACAATACAGCAACGGCGTAGTGATTTACATAAACTACGGTGACAAAGCACAAAGAGTAGGAAGCCTCTCGGTACCTGCACATAGTTATAGAATGGAGGGGATTTAAATGAAAAAAAGAAAAAAGTTAACTCTTCTCCAGAAGCGTATGTTGACAGGTTATTTGTTTATCCTCCCATGGTTCATCGGATTTGCAATCTTTTATGTCAGATCCCTTATTATGACAGGACAGTTTGCATTTTCCGACTTGACCATTAATCCCACCGGTGGATACACCTTGGAATTTGCGGGCCTGGAAAACTTCAATTATGCATTTAGGGTTCACGGTTCTTTTAAGCAGACCTTAACAACATCCATTATGAACATGCTGGTGGACGTACCACTGATTACTTTCTTCAGTTTGTTCATGGCAATGTTACTGAATAAGAAGTTCCCCGGAAGATTTATTTTCCGTGCCATCTTCTTTTTACCGGTTATTATGGGTTCCAGTGCCATTACCGCAGCTATGGAAATGTCCCAGGCGATGATGACGGGAGGTATCTCCAGTATGTCCACGGAAGTCGCAGCGGACGCCACCGCCGGTGCCATAATGAATATGGACTACTTTATTGATATGTTCATGAATCTGGGTATTCCGGTAAAACTGCTTGATTATGTTACGGCGGCGGTTGCCAGAATTAATGATATTATTTCTGCTTCCGGCGTACAGATCATTATCTTTGTTGCAGCCCTCCAGTCTATCCCCGGTTCCATGTATGAGGTAGCAAAGATTGAAGGTGCAACCGGTTATGAGACATTCTGGAAAGTTACATTCCCTATGGTAATGCCACATATCATTACAAATGTGGTTTACACCATTGTAGATAACTTTGCGAAAAGTGAAGTGGTCGAGTTGGCATATAAGGTGGCCTTTACTGAAATGAACTACGGACTCAGTTCCGTGTTCAGTTTGGTAAGTACAGTAATCACCTGTGTAATCTTAATTGTTGTATGCGGATTCATTTCCAAGCACACGTTCTACTATAACTAGGGAGAGGAGGAAGAAAGATGACAGAATATATTGCACGCGCAAAGAGAATCATGAATGACCCTGACCAGAGAAAAAGCGTTATGACTGATGTGAAGAATTTTCTGGTTAAGTTAGGCGGCATGCTGATTCTGATAGGTGTAAGTTATGTAATACTCTCGCCCATCATCGGTATGATTGTTAACTCTATCTCCTCCGATAAGGATGCATATAACCCTATGGTATACATCCTTCCCCAGTATCCTACGCTGGAAAGATATTCGTTGGCACTGGAAAGATTAGAGTATTTTCCTACCATTGCAAAGAACTTACTGTATGTAATTACTTTGATGCTGTTACAGATTTTTATCTGTTCCATGGTAGGATACGGATTTGCAAGATTTAATTTCCCACTCAAGAAGCTTTTGTTTGGCTGTGTGGTTGTAATGATTGTCATTCCTTCCCACACCATCATGCTTCCCCTTTATATGACCTTTAAGGAGTTCGATTTGTTTGGAATCGCAACAGCCCTGACCGGTTCGCCGGGACTGATGGGAACCACGATTCCGATGTATATCATGACAGCACTGGGATGTGGGGTAAGATCCGGCCTATATATTTATATTTTCAACCAGTTCTTCCGCGGATTACCGAAGGAAATCGAGGAAGCGGCATTGGTTGATGGGGCAGGCGTTTGGTATACCTATTTTAGAATTATGCTGGTAAACGCAATGCCTTCCGTCATTACTGTTGCAGTGTTCTCCATGGTGTGGCAGTTTAATGACACGTTCTACGCAAAGTTATTTGTAATCAGTGAGGATGTAGTAATCAGTAAGAAGATTGAATCACTGGCAACGGTGCTTGCAACCATTGACAAAATTCTGAATCCGACCATTCAGGAATTGTATGTGAATGCAGGTATCCTACTGGTAGTTCTGCCCATTCTGATTGTTTATCTCTGGTTACAGAAATACTTTATAGAGGGTGTGGAGAGAAGCGGTATTGTAGGTTAAACCTTACTCACCCATATAAGTGACTCAACTTTAAATAAAAAAAGGAGGATGAAAAAGTTGAAGAGCAAAAAATTATTATCAATCCTTCTCGCAGGCGTTATGGTTCTTTCCATGGCGGCATGTGGAGAAGAAGGTTCCGAGGGAACTAACGGTACTACCGGACAGTCTTCCAACACAAAGGTTGGAGACGCAAGTATCGACTTTGAAGATGGCAACAGTGCATTTGTAATGATGAGCACAAAGCCCAGAAAAGCCGATGACTCTAATGTATCCGTAAAAGATTATAACGGATCAAAAGCTCTGTACGTTGAAAACGTTACAGGCGGTGAACTTTACATCGGTATCGATGTAGACGCGCTGCTTGGTGACAAGGTTACAGAGGTTGCTTCTATCCAGATGGATATCGGAACAGAATATGCAGACGGTTCCTTCAGTGCAAGCGCCGGTAACCTGTATGCATACACAGGAGCTGGTCTTACAGAGAACAAACTGGAGGGTTGGTCTGTTTACATGCAGAACAAAAATCCCAAGACAGCTACTTTCACAATGGAAGACAAAGATGGCAATCCGATCCGATTCACAGCAGGCGATGATAACTACATCGTGCTTGTAAAAGATGACGATACCGGTACAGTTGCTTCCAGCATGTATATTGACAACATTGCATTTATTGATGCAGACGGTAATGTTCTTACAGCAGATACTACTGTTGTTATGGAAGAGCCTTTCGAAGGTTACCGCAAAGTTGTGAAAGAGGAAGAAGCTCCCGCAGCAGGTACTGTAACAGTTGCTCTTGATGAGTCCTACATGGGCGACTGGAGCGCAACAACAGCAATTCCTGCATCTGAGTTTGCAGCATTTAGCGGAGATGTAACAGTAACACTGAAATACGAAGTACAAAGCGGATATGATTACTACTTGCTCAATCCTATCGATTACGCAGATTGGAGCACAATGAAAGACTTCTACACAGATCTTTCTCCTAAGTCAGCAGCAGGTGAAGGCGAAACATATCACCTTCAGGATGATGGCTTTATCGTAATCGATTCTATGGCAGCAGGCGAAATCACATTCACAATCAGCGCAGCAGGCGTTGAGAAAATTGTAAGCGGCGCAGCAGGTCTTGCAGGCCAGACATACGGTGTAACCGTATATGAAGCAGTTCTTTCCGGCGCAGCAGGAGCAGCAAGCACATCTAAGACAGTAGCCCTTGATGAATCTTACATGGGTGACTGGAGTGCAACAACAGCAATTCCTGCAACAGAGTTCGCAGGTATGAGCGGCGATGTAACAGTAACACTGAAATATGAAGTGGAAAGCGGATATGATTACTACTTGCTCAATCCTATCGATTACGCAGATTGGAGCAC
>CAYRLN010000008.1:13034-16954 GCA_964425065.1 uncultured Lachnospiraceae bacterium
GACGGCTTTATCGTAATCGATTCTATGGCAGACGGTGAAATCACATTCACAATCAGCGCAGCAGGCGTTGAGAAAATTGTTAGCGGCGCAGCAGGTCTTGCAGGTCAGACATATGGTGTAACTGTATATGAAGCAGTTCTCACATGTACGGCAGCAGCAGCTCCCGCATCCAAAACAGTAGCCCTTGACGATTCTTACATGGGCGACTGGGGCGCAATCACAGCAGTTCCCGTAACAGAGTTTGCAGGTATGAGCGGCGATGTAACAGTAACACTGAAATATGAAGTGGAAAGCGGATATGATTATTACCTGCTCAAACCCATGGATTTAGCTGATTGGGCAAGCTTGCAGGATTACTACACAGATCTTGCTCCTGCAGCTGCAGCAGCAGAAGGCGAAACATATCACCTTCAGGAAGACGGCTTTATCGTAATCGATTCTATGGCAGACGGTGAAATCACATTCACAATCAATGCGGCAGGCGTTGAGAAACTTGTGACAGGTGCAGCAGGTCTCTCCGGACAGACTTACGGTTTGACTGTATATGAGGCAGTTATTACAGGCGGTGCATCAGCTCCCGCAGCTTCCACATCTACAACAGTTGCAGTGGATGATGATTATGTAGGCGACTGGGGCGCAATCACAGCAATTCCTGCATCAGAATTCGCAGGAAAAACCGGTAATGTAACCATTACTTACAAATTCGAACTGGAAAGCGGATATGATTATTATCTGATTGCTCCTATCGATTACGCAGATTGGTTAAAACTGACAGACAACTACACAGATCTTACACCGAAGTCTGCAGCAGACGAAGGCGACTTGTATCATTTGCAGTCTGACGGCTTTATCGTAATCGACGATTTGACAAATGATACCTTGACATTCACAATCGATGCAGCAGCAGTTGAAAAAATCGTAAACGGTGGCGTAGGTCTTTCCGCACAGGTATATGGTGTGATTGTATACGAAGCAGAAGTTCAGTAAGGTAATTACTGGGGTTATAAATTAAAGGAGTGAAAAAATAATGAAAATCAAAAAATTATTAGCACTTGGTCTTGCAGCTGTTATGGCTATGGGTGTAGTGGCTTGTGGTGGCAAAGAGACAAGCAATAATGCAAATGCAACAAACGATGAAATTATCATCGGTACATGGTGGGTTCAGTACTATGACAGCTCCCACACATCCGTAGAAGATGACCCTTCTTATGTGACTTCCATTGACAAAGAAGGAGATTCCGAACAGGAACTTAAAATCAAAGAAATTAACCGTAACGTTCACGCTATGAAATTGGCAAACGTTGACAAAATTGAAGAGACATATGGTGTAGAATTCTACTGGTCCAACCTGACATATACAGGTGTACAGGAATCCATCACAACATCTATCATGGCAGGTGCTCCTGAGTGTGACATTTACCTTGTAGACGCAGGTATGGCTATCCCTGCACAGATGAACGGTCTTGCACTTGACTTAAGAACAGTACTTCCTGAAGATCATGACCTTTTCACAGACCAGAAAGTTGCAACATACCTTGACCTTGGTGATGGCAAGGTTTGCATCATTTCCAGACAGGAAGCTCAGAAACAGGTAGAAGCTACATATCCTCTTGGATTCAACATGCAGATGCTGGAAGAAAACGGTTTGGAAGATCCCAGAGACTTGTATGAGCGCGGCGAATGGACATGGGAAAAATTCAATGAATACTGCCAGATCCTGACACAGGATACAGATGGCGACGGACAGATTGACCAGTACGGTTACTGTGGTTATGAATATGAAACAATTGAGCAGCTTATGATGAGTAACGGCACAGGTATCGCAGTTGGTACAACAGAAACTCTGACAAGCGCAGCTACAGGCGAAGTGCTTCAGCAGGTATATGACATGTACAACACATGGAAAGTTTGCTACCCTTATGATTTCGAAGATCCTTCCAACAGCATGAGAAATCAGTATACACAGGGTAACATCGGATTCTTCCCCATCGCTGCTTGGATTGCATCCGGTAACGGTGACTACGACTACGATGGAGCACTTGGTTATACACTTCCTTTTGACACAGCATACGTTCGTTGGCCGGTTGGTCCATCCGGTAATCAGGAAACCAACGCAGGTAAGAACAACGTAAGTGGAGAGTTCTACATCATTCCCGCAGGTGTTGCTGAACCTGAAAAAGTTTTCAACGTTCTTTACACAATGTGGAACTGGTTCGACGGTGATTATTCTCTCCGTGACAGTAAAGACGTTATGCACTGGTGGTTCGGTGTTACCGCAACAGATCAGGAACTGAGAGAAGCAAACTTCGAAGTAATGGCTGACTGTGGTGCACATACAACACTTGACCTGTGGCAGAGTATGGGTATCGGATATGATATCTGGTCCCTGATTAAAGGTGAAGTTACACCTGCTCAGTTCCAGGAAACATACAAACAGCAGGTTCAGGATGCACTGGATGCATACTTCAACTAATTGCTGAAGAATATTTAATGTGAATTAAAACATAGAAGTAGAGGGTAGATATGGCTAAAGATGTAACAATGCAGGATATCGCAAAAGAACTTGGTATTAGCACGGTTTCCGTTTCTAAGGCTTTGACAGATAAGGATGGTGTCAGCAGTGAAATGCGTGCCACCATCAAAAGAAAAGCGGAAGAGATGGGTTACAGATATAGTGTAACCAAGAGCGGTAAAGAGGGCAAAAATTATAATATTGGCGTTCTTGTAGAAGATCATTTCATCAAAGACCAGACTTCTGCCTTCTACTTCAAAATGTACCAGAGTATTATAATGAAGTTGCCAAAGAACAACTATTCCGGTATTTTGGAGATTCTTACCCAGGACACCATCCGGAGCGGAGTCCTTCCCAAGATGATCACAGATAAGAAAGTGGACGGACTAATCGCATTAGGTAAGATTGAGAGTAAGTATCTTAGAGCACTCCGTGAGACGGGGATGCCGATTGTATATCTGGACTATTATGACAGACATATGGAGGTGCCTTCTGTCACTACGGACAATGTGTACGGAACTTATATGCTTATGAACCATATCGTCAGAATGGGACATAAAAAAATTGCGTTTGTGGGAGATATTGAGGCAACCCCCAGTATTTTGGACAGATATCTGGGATATATGAGAGGCCTTATCGTAAACAACATAAGTGTTCCGGCGGATTATCTGATCTGTGACCGCGACGCGGAAGGAGATTACATCGAAATGAAAATGCCGGCAGAGATGCCTACGGCTTTTGTGTGTAACTGTGACCATGTCGCACTGTTCCTGATTGAGAATTTGAAAAAAATGGGATATCGTGTTCCGGAGGATGTCTCTGTGGTGGGATTTGACAACAGTCCCTTTGCGGAGTTTTCGGATCCGAAACTGACAACCGTAGAGGTTGATGTGGATACAATGACGGAGACGGCCTGCGACCTTTTGGTCAGCATGATTCGCGGTGAAAAAGATATTCACGGAAGAAAGGTCATCAGCGGCAGACTGATTATAAGAGATTCTGTAAAACGATTAGCATAATAATGATTAAGGCGGAGAAAAGTTATGAGTGAGATCAAGATGATTGCGCCCGCAGTTCCCAATGTACCCTGGCAGGAGAAGCCGGAAGGTCTCAAAGGAGCTCCTATATGGCGCTATTCAGAAAATCCCATTATCGGTAGAAATCCTATTGAAGGTGTAGCAAGAATTTTCAACAGTGCGGTTATGCCTTATAACGGTGAGTTTATTGGAGTGTTCCGTGGCGAGCAGACAAACGGTGTTCCTTACATTTATTTGGGACATAGTAAAGATGCTATCCACTGGGAATTTGAGCCTGAAAAAATCCAGTTTGTGGATGAAGAAGGCAACCCGGCTATGCCCGTATATGCATATGACCCCAGATTGGTTAAGGTAGAAGAGAATTACTATAT
>CAYRLN010000009.1:0-15362 GCA_964425065.1 uncultured Lachnospiraceae bacterium
TGTTAGAAAGAGTTACAGAAATCATCAAAGAGCAGTTGAACGTAGAGGACGTAGAAATCACAGAAGCTACTTCCTTCAAAGATGACCTGGGTGCAGATTCCCTGGATCTTTTCGAACTGGTTATGGCTTTCGAAGAAGAGTACGGCATTGAAATTCCTTCTGAGGATCTTGAGCAGATCACAACAGTTGGCGCTGTAATCGAATACATGAAGAACAAAGGCGTAGAGGCTTAAGTGTGTAAAGCTTTTGCGTAGGGAAAACCTAAAGCGAGGTAAGACAGATGCGTGTGACTAAGTTACTTGGTATTAAATATCCCATTATCCAGGGTGGTATGGCATGGGTTGCAGATTACCATCTTGCGGCTGCAGTATCAAACGCAGGTGGATTGGGACTGATTGGTGCGGCCAGTGCACCGCCCGAGGTTGTGCGTGAGCAGATCAGAGAGGCAAAAAAACTGACAGATAAGCCCTTTGGTGTCAATGTAATGCTGATGAATCCCAATGCGGATGAAGTGGCTAAAATTGTTGTGGAAGAAGGCATCAAAGTGGTAACCACAGGTGCAGGAAATCCTGCGAAATACATGGCTATGTGGAAGGAAGCAGGGGTAAAGGTTATTCCTGTAGTTGCCAGTGTAGCCATGGCAAAACTGATGGAGAGAGCAGGTGCTGACGCAGTGGTTGCGGAAGGAACAGAGTCCGGCGGACATATCGGTTCCGCTACAACCATGACATTGGTTCCTCAGGTGGTTGACGCAGTAAGCATTCCTGTTATTGCAGCAGGTGGTATTGCGGATGGCCGTGGAGTGGCAGCAGCGTTTATGCTTGGCGCAGAGGCTGTGCAGATGGGAACACGTTTCTGTGTTGCTACTGAGGCAATTACCCACGCAAATTATAAAGAGCGTATTGTAAAAGCGAAGGATATTGATTCTGAGGTTACAGGTATGTCTCACGGACATCCTGTTCGCCAGCTTCGCAACAATATGACCAAAGAATATTTGCGTTTGGAAAAAGAAGGAGTTCCCTTTGAGGAACTGGAGTATTTAACATTAGGTTCTTTGAGAAAAGCGGTTATGGACGGTGACGTTACAAACGGTACAGTCATGGCCGGCCAGATTGCAGGTATGGTTAAGAAAATCCAGCCTTGTGAGGAAATGATTCAGGAAATCGTAACAGAGGCCGCTGAATTATTAAAAGGAACCAGATATACATTTTAGGAGATTAGATTGACATGAGTAAGATTGCATTCGTATTTCCCGGGCAGGGAGCGCAGTATGTAGGAATGGGAAAAGATTTTTATGATCAGATTCCTGTTTCCAAAGAAATGTTCAAATTGGCCGGTGAAGCGTCCGGACTTGATATGGAGGCTCTTTGTTTTGAAGAAAACGAGAACATCCATATTACAGAGTACACACAGATTGCCATGATGGCGGCAGAGATTGCTATGCTGAAGGCAGTGGAAGAAAAGGGCATCAAACCTGACGTAACAGCAGGTTTAAGCCTTGGTGAGTATGGTGCACTTGCGGCAGCAGGTGTGATGAGTCCGGCAGACATCTTTAAGGTAGTAAGACAGAGAGGACTTTATATGCAGGAGGCAGTGCCTGTAGGCGGCGCAATGACTGCAGTACTGGGAATGGATGCAGATAAACTCGAGGAAATTTGCTCTAAAGTAGAGGGACAGGTTTCTATTGCAAACTATAACTGTCCCGGACAAATTGTAATTACAGGTGAAGAGGGCGCGGTTTCAGAGGCGGCAGCCCTGGCGGCAGAAAATGGTGCGAAGAGATGCATTTCCCTGAAAGTAAGCGGCCCCTTCCATTCACCTCTTCTCGTGGGGGCGGGAGAGAAATTGGCACCGGTACTTGATACGGTGGAAATCAATGATATTACAGTTCCTTATATTGCAAATGTGACAGCAGATTATGTTGCAGATAAGGAGCAGGTAAGAGAACTTCTGAAACAGCAGGTTTCTTCTTCAGTGCGTTGGCAGCAGACCGTAGAAAGAATGCTGGCAGACGGTGTGGATACCTTCATTGAAATTGGGCCCGGTAAAACACTTACAGGATTCCTTCGCAAAATCAGCAGAGATGCTGTTGCGATTAACATTGAAAAGGTAGAAGACCTTGCAAAATTGGATGAACTTGTAGGATAGGCAGTGGAGGAGAAAAATGCTAACAGGAAAAGTGGCTTTGGTAACAGGAGCCGGTAGAGGAATTGGCAGAGAAATCGCAAAAACTCTGGCTGGATATGGTGCTACTGTTATCGTGAATTATAACGGTTCTGCTGAAAGAGCGGCGGAAGTGGTAAAGGAAATTGAAGAAAAGGGCGGCAAGGCTGTTGCGGTGCAGTGTTCGGTTGCGGACTATCAGGCCTGTGACAAGATGGTGCAGGACGCTTTGGCGCAGTTTGGACACATCGATATTTTGGTAAATAATGCAGGTATCACAAAAGATAATCTGGTTATGAAAATTTCGGAAGAGGATTTTGATGCAGTTATTGATACAAACCTGAAGGGAACCTTCAACACAATCAAATGTCTGTATCGCATCTTCTTAAAGCAGAGAGCAGGAAGAATCATCAATCTGACATCCGTGTCAGGTATCCTCGGGAACGCAGGACAGGCAAACTATGCGGCAAGTAAAGCCGGAGTCATCGGTTTGACAAAAAGCGTGGCAAGAGAACTGGCAAGTCGTGGCATCACCGTGAACGCTGTGGCTCCCGGTTTCATCGATACAGAGATGACACAGGTAATGACGGATGCGGCAAAGGAAGGGGCAATGACCCAGATTCCTTTGAAACGTATGGGACAGCCGGAAGAGATTGCGGAAATGGTTGCGTTTCTGGCAAGTGAAAAGGCTTCCTATATTACAGGTCAGATTATCGCTGTTGATGGCGGAATGAGCATGTGATGAAAGAAAATAATAAGAAACCCCGGTGGGTATAAATGCGTAGGAGCGCGAAGGAGAGGAATATAAATGAGCAGAAGAGTAGTTGTCACAGGTATGGGTGCCATTACACCCATCGGTTTGGGCGTAGAAGAATTCTGGAATGGTGTAAAACAGGGAAAAACCGGATTTGGGGAAATAACAAAATTTGATGCTTCTGAATACAAATGTAAGATTGCAGCAGAAGTAAAAGATTTTGATGCCAAAGAATATATGGATTTTAAAGCAGCAAAGAGAATGGAACTTTTTTGCCAGTATGCAGTGGCAGCGGCAGGTGAAGCCATTAAAGATTCCGGTCTTGACATGGAGAAAGAAGACCCTTTCCGTGTAGGTGTTTCCGTAGGTTCCGGTATCGGTTCTCTACAGGCCATGGAGAGAGAACATTGCAAATTGCTTGAAAAAGGTCCCGGCAGAGTAAATCCTTTGATGGTACCTTTGATGATTTGCAACATGGCAGCAGGTAATGTTTCTATTTACTATGGTCTTAAAGGAAAGAGTATCAACGTTGTAACTGCATGTGCAACAGGAACAAATTCCATCGGCGAAGCTTTTAGAAGCATTCAGTATGGTGAGGCAGAAGTAATGGTGGCAGGCGGTACTGAGAGCAGTGTTACGCCTATCGGTATTTCCGGTTTTGCAGCCCTTACGGCACTGACATCTTCCGAAGACCCCACAAGATGTTCCATTCCTTTTGATAAAGAGAGAAGCGGATTTGTTATGGGAGAAGGTGCAGCAGTTGTTGTACTGGAAGAACTGGAACATGCGCTGGCTCGTGGTGCTAAGATTTATGCGGAAGTGGTTGGATACGGTTGTACTTCTGATGCGTATCACATCACATCTCCTGCGGAGGACGGAAGCGGCGCGGCAAAGGCAATGGAATATGCGGTTGCTGATGGCGGCGCTAAATTAGAAGACATTACATATATTAATGCCCACGGAACAAGTACACATCACAATGACCTGTTTGAGACAAGAGCAATTAAACTGGCTTTTGGTGATCATGCTAAAAATATTAAAATTAACTCTACCAAATCTATGGTTGGACATCTTCTGGGTGCGGCAGGTGCCATCGAGTTCATTACTTGCGTAAAGGAACTGGAAGAAGGATATATTCATCAGACTGTAGGATATCAGGTTCCTGATGAAGAATGTGATTTGGATTACTGCAAAGAACCTGTGAAAGGTGAATTTACTTATGCACTATCCAATTCCCTCGGTTTTGGCGGACACAATGCAAGTATTCTTGTTAAAAAATTTGAAAAATAGGAGATGACGAGCATGTCAGTTTTATCTGCAAAAGAGATTATGGAAATTATCCCCCACAGACAGCCTTTTATGTTGATTGATACTGTGGAAGAATTGGAACCCGGTGTAAAAGCCGTGGCAAAAAAATGTGTTTCATATAATGAACCGTTCTTTGCGGGACATTTCCCCCAGGAGCCGGTAATGCCCGGTGTGTTGATAGTGGAAGCACTTGCCCAGACAGGAGCAGTCGCAATTCTTACTTTGCCTGAAAATAAGGGAAAACTTGTTTATTTCGGCGCGATTAATTCTGCGAAATTTAAGGGAAAAGTAGTGCCCGGAGATGTACTCCGTCTGGAGACAGAGATTATTAAATGTAAAGGACCTATCGGTGTGGGAGCAGCAAAAGCCTATGTGGATGATAAGCTTGTAGTGCAGGCGGAACTGACCTTTGCCATCGGAAAGTAAGTTATGAAGTTAGAAAGTTTGCGGATTGGAGATTTGGTAGCGAAAATACCGGTAATACAGGGCGGTATGGGTGTCGGCGTCAGTTTGTCAGGTCTGGCAGGCAACGTGGCAGCCTGTGGCGGTGTTGGTATTATATCGACTGCTCAAATTGGTTTCAGGGACCCGGAATTTCATAAAGACCCCATTGCGACAAACCTTCGTGTAATCCGGGAGGAAGTACAGAAGGCAAGAGAAATTGCTAAGGGTGGAATTATTGGCGTAAATATCATGGTAGCCACCCGCTCTTATGAGGAGTATGTGAAAGCGGCCGTAGAAGCAGGTGTAGACCTTATTATTTCAGGTGCCGGACTCCCCATGACTTTGCCGGAACTGGTGAAAGGCTCCAATGTGAAACTGGCACCTATTGTTTCCAGTTTGAAATCTGCTCAAGTTATCTGCAAATATTGGCTAAAAAAATATCTCAGATTGCCTGACCTGGTAGTAATTGAAGGACCCAAAGCAGGCGGTCATCTGGGTTTTACCAGTGAACAATTGGAAGATATTGAAGGCATGAATTACGATGAAGAAATCCGTAATATCATTGCTTACGTGAATGAAGTGGCGGCCTTAAATAATACGGAAATTCCGGTTGCGATAGCAGGCGGAGTTTATGACAGGAAGGATGCAGAGGCTGCTTTTGGACTGGGAGCCAAAGCAGTGCAAATGGCGACCAGATTCGTGACAACGCACGAATGTGATGCCCCACTGTCTTACAAACAAGCGTACATTAATGCAAAAGAAGAGGATATTGTGATTGTGAAGAGTCCGGTAGGAATGCCGGGACGTGCAATCCGCAATTCATTTATAAAGAAAACGGCCGAGGGCCCGATTCCTCACGGGGCTTGCCGGTTGTGCGTCAGCACATGTAAGCCGGCAGAGACACCTTATTGCATTACGGAGGCTTTGGTGAATGCGGTAACGGACCAGACAGAAGATGCTCTTTTGTTTTGCGGTACCAATGCGGCGAGGGCTACAAAATTAGAATATGTGAAGGACATCATGGAGGAATTTCGATGACGGTCAGAATATTAGGAACAGGAAGTTGTCTGCCGGAAACAGTTGTAACAAATGATTTTTTATCCGGTATTATGGACACTTCGGATGAGTGGATTTCCAGTCGAACCGGCATACGTGCAAGAAGACTGGTAAAAGAGGAGACTACGGCAGGTTTGGCAGCAGAAGCTGCAAGGCGTGCTCTGGCTGATGCCAATACCGATGCATCAGAGATAGATTTAATTATTGTGGGAACCATTACAAGCGATCATGTTACTCCGTCAGCGGCATGTGAAGTGCAGGATATGATAGGAGCAGATAAGGCATTGGCTTTCGATATTAGTGGGGCTTGTTCAGGCTTTATGTTCTCACTTCACACCGCATATGCTTATATGCAGGCAGGAATGAGCAAAAAGGCACTTGTACTTGGAGCGGAAAGCTTGTCCCGCATTATGGATTGGAATGACAGAAGTACTTGTGTACTGTTTGGAGACGGTGCGGGAGCAGTTGTGCTCGGAGTGGATGAGACAGGGCTTCTTGCCTTCGACCAAGGTACAGATGGGGCGAGAGGAAAGGTGTTAACCTGCCCCGGCAGATTAAATAACAATCCCCTGATTCAGCAGGGCCTTGAACAGGGCTATGTGCAGATGGATGGACAGGAAGTATATAAGTTTGCGGTAAGTACGGTTCCGGCTTCTGTCAATAAGGTGTTGGAAGAAGGAAATGTGCGGCCTGATGAGATAAAATATTTCCTGTTACACCAGGCGAATATCAGAATTATACAGTCTGTTGCCAAAAGATTGAAGGTGTCAGAGGATAAATTCCCGCTTGCGTTGGATCACTGCGGTAATATGTCGGCGGCAAGCGTGCCTGTGCTCTTGGATGAAGTAAACAAAAAAGGCATGTTGAAACGCGGTGATAAAATTGTTTTGGCCGGTTTTGGTGCGGGATTAAGTTGGGGCACGGCTCTACTTGAGTGGTAGAGAAGTTTGTGATATAATAACCTTGGTGCATTTTATTAATGTAGTTGGGGTGATTACATGGCAAATGTGAAAAAATATTCAGAAGGAAAATCGTATAAAGTTGTCGCGTTTTGCGTATCATGCTTTTCCGGTGATGAAACCGCCAGGCTGATTCGTAGTGCGGGAAAAATCAGTAAAGAATATGGGTGCAAACTTGTATTCTTTTCTACTATCTCGGATTTTTATTATGATGATATTAATGATGCCGGTGAGAAAAAGGTATTCGAAGCGGTACCGGTAGAGCGCTTTGACGCTATTGTTTTGATGTCGGAATCCTTTAAGCGGGATGAAGACATGAAAAAGATGGTGGATAGGGCGGTCCGGGCGGATATTCCGGTTTTGGCGGTAGACAAATACATGGATGATTGTATCAATCTGCGGTACGATTATGGCGATTCCTTTAGGGATGTGGTACGCCATATGATAGAATTCCATGGCTATCGTGATGTAAATTTTATGGGCGGAGTCAAAGGAAATTCCTATTCTGACGAAAGGGAGCAGGTTTATCGGGAAGTTTTAGAGGATAATGGCATTTTGTTCGAAGAGGACAGGGTTTATTATGGCGGCTTTTGGGAAGAACCTACTGACAAGGCGATGGAGGATATGATAAACAGTCCAAGGCCTATGCCCAGAGCCATTATCTGTGGGAATGATTCCATGGCACTGGCAGTGTCAATGTTTCTGAAACAACGTGGCTATCGCGTACCGGAGGATGTGGCTGTAAGCGGATTTGACGGTATTATTTTAGAAAAGTATCATCGTCCCAGACTTACGACATCCATCACCAATTATGATGGGATGCTGAGAAAGGTTTTTGACCTTATCGAAAAAGAAACTCCCCGGGAACAATTGCCGAAAACGGTAAAGATTTACAATAAACTCCAGATTGGAAGTTCCTGCGGATGTAGTGAACTGATGCCGGCGGATCCGGGAGTAGAGATGGTGAATCTGAAAAACCAGCTGTATTTGGAGATGCGTTTCAATGGACTTATGAATCAGATGGTATCCAATCAAAGCGGAGAGGAAGACTGGTACAAAACAATGGCGGCAGTTCCGCCGTACCTGAATTTGATGGAATATAAGCACATATGGATTTGCATCAACGAAGGGTTCCAGCGTTATTTGACCTCTTTGAATTTTCAAAAAAACAGAGTGGGGGCAAGAGCGGTTTACAGTGACAAACTGGAAGTATCACACTTTTCCGGGGAAGAAATGGTGGTAAGAAACGATAGCGTATGTTTCGGAGACATCATTCCGGATTTGACGCATCGTTTAGATGAAGATTATGAGTTAATGGTTGTTCCCATGCACTTAAAAGGAGATGTGGTCGGTTACAGTGTGGTTCAGTTTGATCCGGAGGTATTTCGCTTTACCGTGTACGGTTCGTTTATCATAAACTTCAGATATCTGCTGGAGGCGCAGAGGAACCGGAGACGGCTTCAGGATGTGTTTATGAAGGATTCTTTGTCCAGACTGTATAACAGAAATGGATTTTATGATTTGATTGAAAAAATATTGGAAAAAGACTGTGACAAGGAATTGGCTATGATTTCCATAGATATGGACCGCCTCAAGATGATAAATGATACTTACGGACATGCGGAAGGAGATGCGGCGATTAAACAAGTGGCCAATACCATGGCAGCTTTGATTCATGACAATGAATTATGTGCCCGGATTGGTGGAGACGAATTCTTAATTGCATTCAGTGGCGAGCATGTGGAAGACCGTGCGCTGTCTATTCAAAAAGAATTGGTTATGGCACTACAGGAATACAATGCTTCATCCGGAAAACCATATCCTCTGGAGGTTAGTATCGGTGTGTACTGCAATCCGATTAAGGGACATACTTTGGACTATTTCCTTAAAAAGGCTGACAACCTCATGTACGAGAATAAAAATACACACAGATAAGAAAACGGTGTTATCTAAACGCGAAAGACCATATAATTAAAAAAAGGCTTTTGGAGCAGATAATGCTGAATTATATATGGGCAGTTATGATATTAATAGGGATACTGTACGCAGCACTTCAGGGTAACATCACGTCAGTGACGGATGCCGCCTTGGAGAGTGCCGGCGAGGCAGTATCCCTTTGTATTACAATGGCAGGAATTATGGCGTTATGGATGGGGCTGATGGAAATAGCCGAAAAGGCCGGAATCATTGAAGGAATGACAAAGGGGATTCAGCCCTTTTTGTCTTTTCTTTTCCCGAAAATCCCCAAAAATCATATCTCCAGACAGTATATAGCAACCAATTTTATTGCCAATATTTTAGGACTTGGCTGGGCATGTACACCTGCCGGACTTAAGGCGATGGAGGCTCTTGCAGATTTGGAGAAAGAACGGGGAAACCGGGAATATTTGGAAGAAACAGGGAGGCGTCATGCCAGTAGGGAGATGTGCACTTTTTTGGTCATGAATATTTCGTCGCTTCAGCTGATACCCATAAACATGATTGCTTACCGTAGTCAATATGGGAGTGCTAATCCAACAGCGATTTTAGCACCATCGATAGTGGCAACTTTTGTGAGTACGGTTTTTGCCATCATTTTTTGCAAAGTGGCAGATAAGATGGGGGAGAAAAGGGAGTATGAGGAAAGGATGAAACGATGAGTATTCTGGCAAATTTGTCGAATGTAATTATCCCGGTCCTCATTTTTTATATTGTGGGAATGGGAATTTTGACAAAAGTAAAGGTTTACGAGGAATTTGTGAATGGTGCGAAAAACGGAGTGAAGACGGTAGTGCAGATTATGCCGACTTTGATTGGGTTAATGGTTGCAGTGGGTGTACTTCGGGCCTCCGGATTTATGACATTTTTGGGAGAATTGATTGGACAGTTTACCGAAGGAATCGGACTTCCGGCAGATTTGATGCCGCTTCTCATCGTAAAAATGTTTTCTTCGTCAGCTGCTACGGGGTTGGTTTTGGATATATTCAAGACTCATGGAACAGATTCTTACATAGGTGTTTTGACTTCCATACTTATGAGTTGTACGGAAACTATTTTTTACACCATGTCGGTATATTATTTGGTGGTAAAAGTAACGAAAACAAGGTGGACACTGTCGGGCGCAATGTTCAGTATGGTAGTAAGTCTGGTTATGAGTATTATTTTGGCGGGTATGTTGACTTAAGGGAATTGGCTGTGGAAATTGGGGGCTGTTTATGATAAAATTTCGGCAGAGGAACCCGGAAACAAATAAACAGAAAATGGAGATAGGAATGAAATACCCTAAATTTTTACAAGAAAACGGAACAATTGGGTTTGTTGCCCCCTCCTGCGGCTGCGGGGTGGAACCCTACCGAACGGAGTTTGAGTTGGCACAGAAAAAATTTAAGGAGATGGGCTATGCCCTCTTACTTGGACCGAACTGCTACGCAAGTGAGGGGATTGGTATCAGTAACACTCCGGAAAAATGCGGGCAAGAACTGACAGAGTATTACGGCCGAAAAGATAATGATGTATTAATCTCCTGCGGTGGCGGAGAGTTGATGTGCGAAACCATGGATTATGTGGATTTTGAAAAAGTAAAAGAGGCAGAGCCGAAATGGTACATGGGTTATTCGGACAATACGAATATGACATTCCTTTTGACAACTTTGTGCGATACAGCATCCATATACGGACCTTGTGTATCCTCGTTTCACATGGAGCCTTGGCACCCGTCTTTACAGGATGCCTTTGATATACTCACAGGTGACAGCGTAACAGTGAATGAAAAAGGCCAAAAGAGTATTACGGTCTCCAATTATGACGGTTGGGAAAGAGAATCATTAAAATCAGAGGAAAATCCCATTGTGACTTATAACATTACGGAGCCGTTTCGGATGCGCGCCTATGTGGGAGCCACGGAAACGACGCAGAAAGTAAACTTTGAAGGAAGATTACTTGGCGGCTGTGTGGATTGTTTAATCAACATGATTGGAACAAAGTATGACAACGTCAGGGCTT
Source organism: uncultured Lachnospiraceae bacterium (assembly GCA_964425065.1). Lineage (GTDB taxonomy): Bacteria > Bacillota > Clostridia > Lachnospirales > Lachnospiraceae > Acetatifactor. Next base: position 10,666 of record CAYRLN010000009.1, read on the forward strand.
TTAATGAGAAGTATAAAGAGGATGGTGTTGTGTGGTTTCTGGAGTGCTGTGATTTGAACGTCATGTCTATCCGCCGGGCACTTTGGGAAATGGATCACGCCGGCTGGTTTGAAACGGCAAAGGGCTTTATTTTTGGCAGACCACTCTGCTACGGACAAGAGATTATGGGATTGGATGCTTATAAAGCGGTAACAGGAATTTTGGGAAAATACAATGTTCCCATTTTGCAGGATGTGGATTTGGGACATTTGTCTCCCATGATGCCGATTATCACCGGAAGTTACGGAAAAATAAAAGGCGGAAACAATACGGTCAGCGTGGAAATGATTTTGAAATAGCGGAATAGAAGAAGGGAGGATTCTCAGATGAATCCTCCCGCTTTTAATAGAAAGAGCCATATTGTCATTGTGATGGAACTTAAAAACGTAGTGGCAACCACGGTGCTGGAGGTAAGGGTGCCCCCAACATAATCAGGATAGCAACCAGTTTTTCACCCCTGAAGTCCATGTAAATAGCGAGGGGAAGAAAAATCCCGGGGAGCAGTACCAATTTGATCAGGGAGCAGACAATGGTAGGTTTTATCCGCTTTAGCGCCTTCGCGCCTTCAAAGCCCGCCCCCAATCCGATGAGCGCCAAAGGAGTGGCGAGTACGGATACATTGTTAATGGTCTTATCTATGATGGCGGGGAAGTCTATGCGGCATATGGAGACAAGCATTCCCAAAAGGATTCCGAGGATAATCGGATTCGTTGCGATTCCGTACAGGGATTTCTTAAAGGAAACTTTGCCTAGGCGTCTGCCGCCGGGACCGGTGAAAGAGAGGACCAGAACGGCAGTACTACTGCGGTAAGAAGCTTGGATAAATTCACCGATGGCGTCTTTGTCCCTGTAAAAAAGTTCTGCCAAAAACCAGATAACGATAATGCTTGCCAGTGTGGCAAGGAAACAGAACAAAACATATTTTGTATCCCAGACCTCGTAAAAATCAGAGGTGGCAATATCTCTGAAAAGTAAGACGGGAAGAGTGTGCTCCATGAGTAATCGTCCTTTATTGAATTATTATGTGGAAAAGTATAGGCGTTTCAAAAAATGTTGTCAATCCACGAAAAGAGAGAAATTATTTGAGTTTCAAAATATTTTTGTGGAAAAGTAATCCGCTGTTGTGTTAAAATAGAAGCATGGGAGACAAGATAGTTATTATTAGCCTTATTATCATAATATGTGTAGCATTATTGCTTTTGGGATTGTTTTATGGAAGCCTCAGAAGGAGACAAAGACGTTTTTCATCCTTGGATGAGATGGAAGGACATGATTTTGAATACTTCTGCGCCGGACTTTTGGAACGTAGAGGATTTATTGAAGTGGAAGTGACGAAAGGCAGCGGCGATTACGGGATTGACATCTTGGCAGAAAAAGACGGGGTGACATATGCAATCCAGTGCAAATGTTATTCTGCACCGGTAGGCGTAAAGGCAGTGCAGGAGGCGTATGCGGGACGGGATTACTATGACCGGATGGTAGGAGCAGTGCTGACGAATCAGTATTTTACCTCTCCGGCAGTGGAAGCGGCAAAACGTCTCAAAATATTGTTATGGGACAGAGGCTATCTTGAACGTATGATGGAGGAAGAGACGTGAGTATTAAGGCGACACTGAATGTGGTGCTTGTTAAATTGTTCAGAAATATCAATACCATTGAGGAACAAGCTGTAAAGCAGAGTAGCTTTAAAGATTTGACGGTAAACGATATGCATGTAATTGAGGCAATTGGAGTGGGATTGCCCCAAAACATGTCTGCGGTGTCGAAATCGCTTATGGTTACCACAGGAACCTTAACGATTTCGGTAAACGGCTTGGTTAAAAAAGGTTATGTTGAGCGGGTACGGAGTGAAGAGGACCGGAGAGTTGTATTGGTTTCCCTGACGGAAAAAGGAAGGAAAGTCTTCCGTGACCATCAGCACTTTCACGAGGAGATGGTCACGGCCATTGTGTCTGAACTTTCGGATGAAGAACAGAGAGTGCTGGAGAAAGCGCTCGGGAATTTAAGCAGATTCTTCTATGACAGAGTCATTTCCAATGTTTCGAAATCGGAAGGACCACAGTCTAAAAAGAACTGATGAAAACGGTAGTCACTATAATCATCCTGCCATAATTCCATGGCTTTTTCCTTGAGAGAGAGTATTTCAAGATATCCGAGATAGTATTTTAAATAGTTGGCAGGTTCCTCGGCAATATAGTCGTAGACTGCCCGGGTGGTGGCAGAATCTTTAATGCCAAAGGAATTCAGTACCCGGTCAACTTCCTCATAAGAAGCGTTGTCATAATGGATGGAAATATCCAAGAGAGAATACAGGCACAGCTGCATACTGCGGTTGTGCTTTTCGATTTCGTAGGCATATGCGAGAGCTTCTTTTCCCTGATTTTTGGCAAGAGAGATGGCATAATCATACGAAATGAATTCCACATAGAGTGCCCAGCCTTCCTGATAGCCGCCGTACCATAATATCTGGCGGACGGGGTGAGTGCCGGTTTGGTTCATGGTCATGTTGCTGTACACGGACTGGTAAAGGTGTCCGGGATAACCTTCGTGGGCAAGAGTGGTGTATAGTTCCAAACCGCTTGTGGTAGACAAGGGGTTTATATAAATGACATTGTTTAAAATGTCATCCAGCGGTGGCGTCAAATAAAAAGCGGGTGCGCAGTAGGGAGCCAGACTCTGGCTGACATTTTTAACGGTGGGAACGGGAAATAGGGTTTCCGCATCCGTGTTGTCTGCAGAGGCATCATGAGGCAACCCGGGGAAATCGGTACTCATTTGTAATGTTAAATCCGATAATATATCCGTGGCATTGTCATAGGGGAATTCGGTGTCGGTTCTCATTTGTACCCACGTGGCAATGGCCTCCGGATGTGACTGGATGAGAGTCTGTAAGGCTTGATGCTCTTCCTTGAAGGTGGGATAGAGCATCTTTTTTATTTCCTCAATAGAGCGGGAACTCCCGGTAGATTCCTTTACCAAATGAGAGTAATAGTCTTGCCCCCCGGGATAATTTGCAAGACCTGCGGGAGTGGAGGTACCATCACCCATCAGGAGGCATAACTGATCTGCAAGAGAATCATAGGCAGGTTGCATTACGGTACTGAGCAGGCGGTCGTTTAAGGAAATGTAGTATTCTGCCTGCTCTGTGGTGAGGATGGCGTTATCCACCAGATTCTTAATGCGCTCTGCGAAGGTGGTTTGTAAAAAGTGAGTGTTAGACTCCAAATCATCCAAAGTGATAATGGAGCTACACTGTTCGATGACCTGTTTTAGGGAAGAGTCGGCCTGAAGCAAACCGGCTTCTTTTTTTTCTGTTTCATAGAGAGCGAGGGATGCAAAGTATTCATCTGTCTGGTCCAGAAGAGAAAGATAATCTTTGACATCCTGTTCTGTGCGGAAACTATACTCTGCCAGCAGAATAGGAAGCTGGGATTGCATGCCGGAGGAGGGCGACAAGGGTTCGTCAAAGTAAGCAAATTGACAACCTTTTAAGGATTCCTCCAAGGAACGGCAAAGAAGTGTCAGCGTGTAACTGTTTTCTTCGGACAGGTCTCCGGCATCCAAACGGTAAAGGGAATCCAGATATTCTTCCATCACACAGGCCGCGGAAGCACTATTTTCAGGGGCGTAGCAGGGTAATACGGCAGAATATTCGGTAATGCCGTAATTTTCGGGGTAAGCAAGAGTATAGTGCATGTTGAGGGTGTTCCCCAACATTTCGTTCTCGAAAATCTGGTCGGCCAGCTTCTCGAATTTTCTATTTTCGTCTGTGAGGGATGGAATCAGAAAAAAGACCCCCATAACAACCAGAACAAGAAGCGGCAATAATAATTTTAACTTTTTGGATTTTAGAAAGGATGACATAAATTGAATAATTTCGTTCCAAAAGACTTTTTACATTTATATGATAAAAAATGGAAAATATAATCATTGCTAAAAAATAGTCAAACTTTGCTTTCTTTGTGCAAGAGTTATAGACGAAGTTTTTCTTTTGTGGTACAATCATGCTGACAATGCGGTCAAAAGCGGATTTTGCCGCATGACTATAGCAAATATGGATAAGCGCTACGTCCATATTTCATTTATAAAAAAGTAAAGATAAGCGCAGAAATGAGGAGAAAGATGAACAATTTAGAATTGCAAAAACGTGCAAATGATGTTCGCAAAGGTATTATCGCTTCTGTTCATAGTGCCAAAGCCGGACATCCCGGCGGATCACTTTCCGCAGCGGATATGTACACATTCCTGTACTTCGAGGAGATGAACATTGATCCCGCAAATCCCGATAAGGAGGATCGTGACAGATTTGTTCTTTCCAAAGGACATACAGCTCCCGGACTTTACTCTGCGCTGGCTAATAGAGGATTTTTCCCGGTGGAGGATTTGACAACCCTTCGTAAACTGGGTTCTTACTTACAGGGTCATCCCTGCATCCACATTCCCGGTGTGGATATGTCTTCAGGCTCTTTGGGTCAGGGCATCTCCGCAGCAGTCGGTATGGCATTGGCAGGAAAAATGGACAACAAAGATTTCCGCGTATATACCCTTCTTGGTGATGGTGAATTGGAAGAGGGCCAGGTATGGGAAGCTGCTATGTTTGCCGGACACCGTAAACTGGATAATCTTTGCGTAATCGTTGATAACAACGGTCTGCAGAT
>CAYRLN010000010.1:0-14144 GCA_964425065.1 uncultured Lachnospiraceae bacterium
ATGGTGGCTTCTTTGGTAGGACAGGATTCCTTGAGTGAAAAGGATATTGCAGAATTGCAAAATATTTTAAAGGAAGCAGAAAAAAAGCGGTCTGAAAGATAAAAGCGTAGTAAGGAGGGGTTGTATGATTACATGGATTGTATCATCTACAGTTTTGATTTTAATTGTCATATTCTTGCGACAGATATTCCGGAAAAAAATCAGTCATAGTTTGCAATATATGTTGTGGCTTCCGGTGCTGGTCCGGTTATTGGTTCCGATAACACCTATTGAGAGTGATTTCAGTATTATGAATCTGTTACCCGAAGACAGGGTCTTAGTGTCGGTTGGTTCTGATTATATGTCTAAGAGCGAGATGGGAGATGCAGAATTTATCGATAGTAATGATACAGCTGAATCAGTTTCTGTGGAAAAGAATGGAAAAGGGCAGGAAGAAAATACCTCTATAAATAATGATAATGTAATTGGAACACAGGGTACCATACAAAATGGAACAGAAATTAAAATAGAAACCGGAATACAAAAAAATACATTGGCAGAGTATGCGGTTATACTATGGGTAATTGGCAGCCTGGTTATGGCAGCAGTGTTAATTGGAAGTAATGTAAGATTTTATCTGCAGTTAAGAAAAAGCAGAGTTCCTTATAAAGCCGATGGAAATTATTGTTTACTATTAAAAAAATCTTTGCCTATTTATATGGTGGAAAATTTGTCATCACCCTGCCTTTTCGGAATTTTCCATCCGGCTATCTATGTTTCATCCAAAATAAAGGAAGCGGATATCTGTGAGAAGTATATAATTACACACGAATTGTGGAGTAACCGCAATTATAATTATGACGATGATGGCACACCGGAGTTTGTGGATCAAGATGCCGAATATTATAATTGCAAAGAAAAGATTGACAGCAGCAAGGATAATCTGACCGCCGAGGTGGTAGACATATATTTAATCGGAGAGCATGTGATTGGACAGCTGGTGCGAATTACAGATGAAAGTACCGGTAATGTAACAGAGATGGAGTATCAATTTATGTATATCCCACAGCAGGAAGAATGGCCGGATAGCAGCAGGATGTTTATAATTGGTGGAAGAGTACTTTCCGAAACACATTAAAATGTTAGCAAAGAAGACTTACAGACTAAAATCTGTAAGTCTTTTTCTGTTGAAAAAATTCCCGGAAAAGTCATTGACAAATAAAGAAAAAAGGTGTATTACATTTACATACCTACCGAGTAGGTAGGTATGTAAATAAGGAGGCAGGATACCATGGGAAGAATATTTGAAGAACTCGTGAGAGCAAACTATCGTTTTGGACGAATGTGTTGTTGCTGTTAAGAAAAAAGGAAAAACAGAATAGAGCGATAACAAATTTTACAAAACGAAAGGAAGAAAAAAATTATGTCTAATTATAAATTTGAAACACTTCAACTTCATGTAGGTCAGGAAACCCCCGATGTGGCAACAGATGCCAGAGCAGTACCTATTTATGCGACTACTTCTTATGTTTTTCACGATTGCGCTCATGCAGCAGCAAGATTCAGCCTGGAGGATGCAGGAAATATATATGGCAGATTGACAAATACCACACAAGAGGTATTTGAAAAGCGTATAGCGGCTTTGGAAAATGGCGTGGCAGCGTTGGCAGTTTCCTCCGGTGCGGCAGCAATTACTTATGCTTTACAGGCGGTGGCTCAAAACGGTGGCCATGTTGTAGCACAAAAGACCATTTATGGTGGCAGTTATAATTTGTTGGCTCATACATTGCCGAACTTTGGTATTACGGCAAGCTTTGTTGATATTCATAATCTAACCGAGGTGGAGAATGCCATTAAAGAAAATACAAGGGCTATTTATATAGAGACTCTTGGAAATCCCAATAGTGATATTCCCGATATTGATGCTTTGGCAGCGTTGGCTCACAAGCACGGTTTACCCCTGATGGTGGATAATACCTTTGGAACACCTTATTTGATTCGTCCCATTGAGCATGGCGCAGATGTGGTGGTGCATTCTGCTACAAAATTTATCGGTGGTCATGGTACAACCTTGGGTGGTGTCATTGTTGATTCCGGTAAGTTTGACTGGACGGCATCCGGGAAGTATCCGGACATTGCGGCGCCAAATCCCAGTTATCATGGGGTGTCCTTTGTGGAAGCGGCGGGTCCTGCGGCTTTTGTAACCTACATTCGTGCGATTCTGCTTCGTGATACCGGTGCGGCGATTTCACCTTTTGCAGCTTTTCTTCTTTTACAGGGAACAGAGACCCTTTCTCTCAGACTGGAGAGGCATGCGGAAAACACAAAGAAGGTAGTGGAGTTTTTAGCAAATCATCCTCAGGTGGAAAAAGTGAACCATCCTTCTTTATCGGAACATCCGAACCACGCTTTATATGAGAAATATTTTCCCAACGGCGGCGGTTCAATCTTCACTTTTGAGATTAAAGGTGGCGTAGGGGAAGCACATAAATTCATTGATAACCTGAAGGTTTTTTCTCTTCTTGCCAACGTTGCGGATGTAAAGAGTCTTGTGATTCATCCGGCTACCACAACCCACAGTCAACTTACGGCAGAAGAACTGGAGGATCAGGGTATCAAGGCAAATACCATCAGATTATCTATCGGCACAGAGCATATAGATGATATCATCGCAGACCTTCAACGTGGTTTTGATGCTGTTAAATAATACGGAAGGAGATGATGGTTATGTCTAATATTTATACATCTGCCAATCAGTTGATCGGAAAAACTCCGCTTTTGGAGCTTACACATATAGAAAAGGAACTTGACTTAAAGGCAAAAATTATTGCAAAACTGGAATATTTCAACCCTTCCGGTTCCGTAAAGGACCGGGCGGCAAAGGCTATGATTGAAGATGCGGAAAAAAGCGGAAAGCTTAAAGAAGGTTCCGTAATTATTGAGCCCACTTCCGGTAATACCGGTATTGGTCTGGCAGCAGTAGCCGCAGCAAAGGGTTATCGCACTATTATCGTTATGCCGGAGACAATGTCTGTAGAACGCAGGCAGTTGATAAAGGCTTACGGCGCGGAACTGGTGCTTACAGAGGGGGCAAAAGGAATGAAGGGAGCAATCGCTAAAGCGAAGGAGTTGGCGGAGGAGATTCCGGGCAGTTTCATTCCGGGACAGTTTACCAACCCTGCAAACCCGGCGGTTCACAGAGAAACTACCGGACCGGAGATTTATGAGGATACGGACGGAAAGGTTGATATTTTCGTTGCCGGTGTAGGTACGGGAGGAACTGTGACCGGCGTGGGAGAGTATTTAAAGGCGCAAAACCCGGAGATTAAGATTGTGGCGGTTGAGCCGGAAGCGTCAGCCGTGCTTTCCACAGGAGTAGCCGGTTCCCATAAGATTCAGGGTATTGGTGCAGGCTTTGTCCCGGATATACTAAACACCGGGATATATGATGAAATTATTACAGTATCAAATGAGGATGCCTTTGCAACCGGAAAACTGATCGGCAAGAAGGAAGGGGTTCTGGTGGGGATTTCTTCCGGCGCAGCAACCAGGGCTGCAATAGAGCTTGCAAAGCGTCTTGAGAATGAAGGTAAAACAATTGTCGTTCTGCTGCCGGATACCGGGGACAGATATTTGTCTACACCTCTTTTTGCAGAGGAATAAAACAGAAATATGTGAATTAAGGAGAGAAGAATGCAAATTTATGTGGATAACGCGGCTACCACAAAGATGAGCCGGAAAGCGATAGAGGCGATGCTACCGCATATGGATCAAAATTATGGAAATCCGTCGAGCCTGCATTCTGTAGGTCAGCGGGCAAATGAAGCTTTGACAGATGCCCGTGAAAGGATTGCGAAGAGGCTTGGCTGTGAAGTAGGGGAAATTATATTTACTTCCGGGGGAAGTGAGGCGGATAATCAGGCTATTATTTCCGCCGCTTACCTGGGGGAGAAAAAAGGGAAAAAGCATATTATTTCTTCGGCCTTCGAGCATCATGCCGTGCTACACACTTTGGAGAAATTGGAAAAAAGAGGGTTTGAAATCACACTGCTTGATGTGCATGAAAACGGAGTTGTTACACCAAAACAGGTGCGGGATTCCATTCGTCCCGACACCTGTCTGGTAACAATAATGTACGCAAATAATGAAATCGGAACAATCCAACCGGTTAAGGAAATAGGGGAAATCTGCCGGGAACAGGGAGTTTTATTCCATACAGATGCTGTGCAGGCAGTGGGGCATGTACCTGTTCATGTAAAGGAACAGAATATAGATATGCTTTCTTTGTCTGCCCACAAATTTCACGGACCTAAAGGGGTTGGCGCACTCTATGCCCGCAAGGGTATTTTTCTTACGAACGTTATAGAAGGTGGAGCACAGGAGAGAGGCAGACGAGGCGGAACAGAAAATATTCCTGCCATTATGGGAATGGCGGCAGCCTTGGAGGAAAGCTGTGATAACATGGAGCAGATTTCGACTAAATTGAAAGTGTTGAGAGAGCGCTTGATTTCCGGCTTATCAAAAATACCTCACTCGGCTTTGAACGGGGACTCTGTAAAACGTCTTCCCGGAAATGTGAGTTTTTGCTTTGAAGGTATAGAAGGAGAAGCACTGTTACTTCTCTTGGACGACAAGGGTATCTGCGCTTCCTCGGGATCGGCGTGTACATCGGGTTCCCTGGACCCCAGCCATGTGTTGTTAGCGATTGGAAGGCCCCATGAGGTTGCACATGGTTCATTGCGGCTTACCTTATCGGAGGAAAATACGGAAGCGGAAGTGGATTATATTATTCAGTCTGTGAAGGAAGTTGTGACTTACTTGCGTAGCATTTCCCCGTTATGGAAGGATCTTGAAAGCGGGAAAAAGAAATTTATAATGAAGTGAGGATGAGTATGGCATTATATAGTGATAAAGTAATGGATCATTTCCGGAATCCCCGAAATGTGGGTTCTATAGATAATGCGGACGGAATCGGGGAGGTTGGAAATGCCAAATGTGGCGATATCATGAAAATCTATCTGAAGATAGATGATGAGATTATTACCGATGTTAAATTTGAAACTTTTGGTTGCGGCAGTGCCATTGCTGCCAGCTCTATGGCAACAGAACTGATTAAAGGAAAGCCCTTAGAAGATGCGCTTAGCCTGACAAATAAAGCGGTGGTGGAGGCGCTGGATGGACTTCCGACTCATAAGATACATTGCTCGGTTCTTGCAGAAGAGGCAATCAAAGAGGCTATTAAGGACTATCAGGAAAAAAGCAAGGCAGTATAGGCGCTTGATTTACCTACTGAGTTCGTAGTACAATAAATAAAATGGTTGGCAGAGGTGAAGAAAATGATGATTTCCACAAGGGGTAGATATGCGCTCCGCGTAATGATAGACTTGGCAGAACATCAGACAGATGGATATATACCCATGAAAGAGATTGCCGAGAGACAAAGAATTTCATTAAAATATTTAGAGAGAATCATACCTGCGCTTTCCAAAAGTCAGTTGGTGGAAGGCGTTCATGGAAAAGGTGGAGGTTACCGCCTTTGCAGAGTCCCGGAGGAATATACGGTTGGTGAGATTCTTCGCCTGACAGAAGGGGATCTTGCACCGGTAGCCTGTCTGGAATGTGGGGCAAAACCTTGTGACCGGGCGGATGAGTGCAGAACCCTTCCCATGTGGAGTAAATTTTATAATATGGTTAACGAATATTTTGACAGCGTGACTCTTGCCGATTTACAAAAACAGCCATCTGCGATAAAATAAGATTTGAGCTCCGGGGTACGGAAAGTGCTCCGGAAATTTTTATGTAGGAGAGGTATAGCGTTATGAAATTTAAAGACATGCCCTATGAGCGTGTGGATTTTGAAAAAGCCATCGAAGAAATGAAGCAGCTGATTTCAGAATTCAAAGCGGCAAAAAGCGGTGAGGAACAGTTTGCAGTTCATCAGAAATATTATGAGTTGAATGATAAGATAAATACGCAATACACCATTGCTTATATCAGAAACGGCGTGGATACAACCGACGAATTTTACGACAAAGAGAACGATTATTATGATGAGCAGCTTCCTGTGTTCAACAATGTGGAGCAAGAATATCAGAAGGCGATGTATGAGTCTCCCTATCGTGACTATCTGGAGAGCAAAATTGGTAAAGTAGCCTTTAAAAACATGGAGATCAGCTTGAAATCCTTTGATGAAAAACTGGTTCCTTTCATGCAGGAAGAAAACGCGTTAGTTTCAGAGTATAACAAACTGATTGCCAGTGCAAAGATTGACTGGGAAGGCGAAACCTTGAATCTTTCCCTGATGCGTCCCTATCTGACTCACGTGGACAGAGAAATCCGTGAAAAGGCATGGAAAAAATATGCGGCATTTTTTGAGGAAAACGGCGACAAGTTAGATGAAATCTATGACAAGCTGGTGAAAAACCGCGATGCCCAGGCAAAGGCCATGGGTTATAAGAACTATGTGGAACTGGGTTATTACCGCATGCAACGTAACTGTTACGGAAAAGAGGAAGTGGAAACCTTCCGCGACCAGATTAAGAAATATTTCGTTCCGTTTGTAAGTAAGCTTCATGACCGCAGAAGACAGCGCCTTGGGTTGGATAAACTTTCCTATATTGATGAGAGTGTTTATTTCCTCAATGGAAATCCTGCACCTACAGGAACACCGGATGAAATTATGGAAAGTGGCCTTGAAATGTACAGAGAGCTTTCTCCTGAGACAAGTGAGTTTTTTGAATTTATGATGGAGAATGAGTTGTTTGATGTCCTTGGAAGGAAGACAAAAAAAGCCGGCGGCTATATGACTTACCTGCCTGTTTACAAGTCACCTTTTATCTTTGCAAACTTTAACGGAACAAGTGGAGATGTGGATGTTATCACCCATGAGTGCGGCCATGCATTCCAGGGCTTCCTCTCCGGAAAAGACCCCATCCGTGAGCATGCGGATATCACTATGGAAACGGCGGAAATCCATTCCATGTCCATGGAATTCTTTACAGAGAAGTGGATGGAGCTGTTCTTTGGTGACAGAGCGGATGATTATCGTGCCATGCACTTAGAAGACGCAGCAGCTTTCATTCCTTATGGCTGTATGGTAGATGAGTTCCAGCATATTGTTTATGAAAACCCGGAGATGACTCCCGCGGAAAGAAATGCGGCATGGTCTAAACTGGAAAAAGAATATAAACCCCATTTGGATTATGGTGATTGCAAGCGTTTTGCAGAAGGCGGCTTCTGGCAGAAGCAGCAGCACATTTATAATTTACCATTCTATTACATTGATTACTGTATTGCCCAGACTTGCGCAATGGAGTATAAGGTAATGATGGATGAAGATTTTGATAAGGCGTGGGAAAGCTACTTGAAACTTTGCAACCTGTCCGCTGCCGATTTCTTCACAAACATGATTCCTGCCGTTGGTCTGGTAAGTCCTTTTGAAGAGGGATGTATCAAGGATATGGTAGACAAATTGGAAGAGAAGATTAAATAAGAAATAAAAACAAGACCCGGATTTACCTGTACCCTAATTGACGAAAAGTAAATCCGGGTTTTTCTTTTTGGAAGACAATAAATTTTTAAGTTCCGGTCCGTATCTATCATGAAAGTTAAAATTTGGGAATTCTTTTGGAGGGAAGATTATGAGAAAGAAAAGAAATCAGATAGTAGTGGCGGCAGTTGTTCTAAGTACATTGCTTTTCTCCGCTTGCGGAGGAGCCGCAAGTCAGCAAAAAGGAAGTGTGGAATTGCCGGATCCTTTGACGGGAAATACAGAAATAGTAGTGGAAAAAACGGATTTTGAACCGGCAGACGACGCCGTGGAAATGCTGGCAGCAGGCATTAACGGTTTCGGCCTTAATTTATTTGCGGAGCTGGAAAAGGGAGAAAATCAATTCTTTTCCCCGTACAGTATCGCCACTGCGTTTTCCATTTTAGATATCGGGGCGGGTGGCGAAACCAAGGAAGAAATAGAAAAAGTATTTGGTATGGAAGATTTGGAAACATGGAGTGTCCTTATGCATTCTTTTTTGAATACGGAGTGGAGTGAGGATACAAAAGTGCTGACCGCCAATTCCATATGGGCAAGCCCGGATGGTATCTGGTCTGAAAACGTGAACGACGAATTTTTCGCCCCGGCGGGATATTATTACAGCTGCGAGGTTTTTGAAGCAGATTTCTACAATGATTTTGAAAATGTATCAAAACAGATTACTGCCTGGGTAGATAAAAATACACAGGGAATGATTCCGGATTATAAAACGGCTTCTACAAAGAATACCGTTATGTCCATTATCAATGCGGTGTTTTTTGAAGGAAAATGGGAATATCCTTTTAAAGGAGAGGACACGGAACCTCTGGGATACTTTAGAAATGAAGCCGGTGAATGGGAAAGAGAAGTTCCCATGATGAAGCAGTGGGATGTAAACTTACGTTATTTTGAAAATGAGGTTTTTCAGGGAGTAGAACTTCCCTATAAAGACAGTACATTAGTCATGGATATCATTCTTCCCAAGAATAACAGTGTGGTGGCTTATCATAACTTATCCGTGGAGGAACAGCAGTCCCTTTGGGCTCAGTTTGATATTGCGGAGGAAGTAACGGTGGATACGTTGACGATACCTGCATTTACCATGGCTTTGACCATTGATAATTTACCTGAGATTTTGCAGGAAATGGGAATGATAAGTGCATTTAAGGAAGATGCAGATTTGGACAAAATCGGTCCGGACCGTTATGTATCAGATGTGGCCCACAGAGCCAAGATTGAAGTGTTCGAAGAAGGAACCCGGGCGGCAGCTATAACGGAAATTGTTACAGACGAATGTGCGGCATTCGAGATAGAAGAAACCATCAAATTTATTGCGGACAGTCCCTTTGTCTATGTAATCCGTGATACAAAAAGCGGTATCATCCTTTTTATGGGCCAGGTAACCTCTCTAAAATAACGTAAAAGCGGGATTTAAAGCAGAAAAAATTATGAATTTTAAGTGAAAACACTACACAATCTTTCAGTTTTCGGCTATAATAGAGGGACATGCGATAAAAAGGAAGGAGATACCTAAAATGGCAGAAAACAAAAAGTCTCAGGCCGAAACAACAGAAAAGGTCATGACTAAATATGATAAAAAGGTGCAGAAAAGAAAAGAAGCTGAGCTGAAGGCAAAAAAAGAAGAAATGAGATCACGCATTATCAGTGTGGCGGTTATTATAGTATTGATTGCGATTATTGCTTATTTTCCTATTAGAAAAAGCATCGCTCTCAATGCTACGTATATGCAGGTAGGAGATTCTAAAGTCACAGAACTGGAATATGATTATTACTATAATCTCTCCGTAAGCAGTTTTATTTCTGAAAACAGTTATTGGTTGTCCTATATCGGTTTGGACACTTCTGTGGATTATGCTGATCAGCAGTACAGTACTTATCTTACATGGGATGACTATTTCCAGGAGAGCACAGTAGCAAATTTAAAACAGGTGAAAGCTCTTGCCAAAGCTGCAAAGGAGGCCGGTTTTGAATATGACACAACGGCAGATGTTGATGCTCATATCGAATCGATTGAAGAAGCGGCAGCAGAAGCTGAAATGACAGTAAAGAATTACGTAAAAGCTTCTTTGGGTCAGTATGCTACTACCAAGAACCTGCGGGACATCATTGCGGAGGCTTATTATGCATCTGCATATTACAATGAAGTAATTGAAGGTTTGGATATTACTGACGAAGAAATCACAGCTTACTATAACGAGAATAAGACAGATTATGACAGCGTAGATTTCAAACTGATTACGGTAGAAGCTGAAATTCCCGAAGGCGAGACAACAACAGATGCCGATGGAAACGTGACAACAGCTGATCCTACAGATGAGCAGATTGCTCTTGCAATGAAAAATGCAAAACAGGCAGCAGATGAAAAAGTAGATACCATTGACAGTGAAGGTGAACTCAACGAAAACGTAAAATATGCGTATGCTTCCACATACTATGTAGATTGGTTGTTTGATGAGGAAAGAGTAGCCGGTGACACAACGGTTATCGAAAATGAGACAAGTAACTGCTATTATGTTTTGAAATTTGAAGACCGCTATTTGGATCAGACAAAGGCTGTAAATATTCGTGCAATTGCAACCACAACAGATATGGGTGCTACAATCGTAGAAGAATGGAACAACACAGGTGCTGATGAGGATGCGTTCCTGGCTCTGGTAGAAAAATACAGTGAGGACACTTACACCAATACAACAGGCGGTTTGTATGAGAACCTGCAGGCAACAAACCTGAGTGACGAACTTAGCACATGGCTTCTCGATGAGGCAAGAAAAGAGGGAGATGTAGAAGCTATTTCCTCTGCAAGCGGATACTACTATGTAATGTACTACATTGGACAGGGTGAAGCTGAATGGAAGGCATCTATCGACAGTCTGCTCCGCAGTGAAGATATGGAAACATACATGGATGAAATTTTGGAAGGTCTTGAAATTATAGACACAAAGGGCAAACTGACATATCAGGAAGCTCTTGAGGCTGCAGAAGCTGCAGCCGCTGCATCCAGTGAAGTTTCTACTGATACAGAAGCGACAGAATAATAATTCGTTCTTTATAAGGAAAGAGAAACTGCAAGTGGCGGTAAAACCGACGCTTGCAGTTTTTGCTTTTTCTTTACAATCTTTTTTTAATGGGCTATACTTTTTAATGAAGAATCAGGCATTTTCCTAAGGAGGTTGCCATGCAAGAGAAGAAACCGCAACAGTCGGATTTTATGTATGAAAAAATCAAAAAAAGACCGGTGAACAAGGTAAAATTATTACGCCGCACTTTAATTACTGCGGTTATGGCAGTTATTTTTGGTTTAATTGCCTGTCTGACCTTTTTAATTTTGGAGCCGGTATTCAGTGATTGGCTGTATCCGGAGGAGGAACCACTTTATGTGGAATTTCCCGAGGATCCGGTGGAAATGCTTCCGGAGGACATGGTGGTGGAAGATGATGAACCGGATTTTACTGATATCCAACAGGAAGTGGAAAATGTATTGGAAGAAAGCGGCCAGATTGAAGCAGCATTGTCAGACTGGGTATTGGACAAGGAAAATTATGCCCAACTGTATGCGGCTATGTCCGAATATAAAGACGATTTAAAGAAATCTCTGGTATTGGTTACCGGTATTACTTCTGACACAGATGTGTTTAATAATACAATGTATAAGTCGAAAGAAGTTACGGGGGCAATATTGGCAGATAACGGGATTGAATTATTGATTCTGGCAGATAGAACTCCGGTTTTAGGAGTGGATAGTCTCACGGTTACTTTTTTTAATGGGGTGCAGGTACCGGCATTTGTAAAGCAATACGACAGTCAAACAGGATTGGCCATCTTTGCCGTATTACTGGAAGATATTCCGGAACAGACGGCATCGCGGATCGAAATAGCGGTACTGGGGACTTCCAACAGCGGAAATATGGTAGGAACACCGGTGGTGGCAATGGGAAGTCCGATGGGAGTAACCGATTCGGTGGGCTATGGTATTATAACTGCCGCGGAGATGTCATGGTCTGTTGTGGATGCGACATATAATTTACTGCTTACAGATATTTACGGTAGCAAGTCCGCCAATGGCATACTTTTTAATTACGAAAACAAAGTGGTAGGTATTATCACGAATGGGAAAAACGAAGCCGGAATGGAAAACATGATTACAGCTTTCGGCATATCGGAATTAAAGAAAAGCATAACCAGAATGTCAAACGGAAGGCCCGAAATTTATATGGGTGTAATCGGAATGGATATGTCGGATGCAACGAGAAAAGAAACCGGAATCCCTCTGGGGGCATACGTTGTAGATGTTATTATGGATTCTCCGGCGATGCTTGCCGGAATTCAAAAGGGGGACGTTTTGGTTCAAATGAATTACATAAAAATAACGGATATGTCCGGTTACACGTTAGCTCTTTTGCAGTCTTCGCCGGGCGATACCGTAACGCTGGTTGTGAAACGACTGGTGCAGGACGAGTACAAAGAAATAGAAGTAAAAGTAGTTCTGTCAGAAAAAACTTTTAAATAGGAAAACAAATAGAAACGGATAGGAAAAGTCAAATGAAATATATTAAAGATTACAGAGACGGCGACAAAGTATTTGATATTTATCTTTGCAAACATAAAACGTCTGCTATGGCAAAAAACGGAAAACCTTATGATAATGTAATTTTGCAGGATAAGACAGGAACAATTGATGCAAAGATTTGGGAGCCGAACAGCGCGGGAATTGCTGAATTTGATTCTCTGGATTATGTGGAAGTATATGGCGAGGTTACCAGTTTCCAGGGTGCGCTTCAAATTAATGTAAAAAGAGTCCGCCTTTGTCAGGAAGGCGAGTATAATCCGGCTGATTACCTGCCGGTAAGTTCTAAAAATATTGATGAAATGTATGGCGAACTGCTCCATATTATTGACAGTTTGGAAAATGAGTATGTGAAAAAACTTCTAAATGCCTTTTTTAGAGAGGACGAAGAGTTTGGAAGAGCCTTTCGCAAGTCTTCAGCGGCAAAAGCGATTCACCATGGATTTATCGGTGGTCTTTTGGAACACAGTTTAAGTGTAACAAAACTCTGCGATTATTATTGCAGCGCTTATCCTATTTTGAAGAGAGATTTACTTCTGGCAGCAGCCATGCTCCATGACATAGGAAAAATAAAAGAACTATCCCCGTTCCCGGAGAATGATTATACCGATGATGGACAGCTTTTGGGACATATTGTAATGGGTTCGGAAATGGTTTCCGAAAAAATCCGTCAGATTCCCGGATTTCCTGCTGGTCTTGCAGGCGAAATTAAGCACTGTATTTTAGCGCATCACGGAAAATATGAATATGGTTCGCCTAAAGTGCCGGCGCTTATTGAAGCGGTAGCATTAAATTATGCGGATGATACTGACGCAAAAATCCAGACCTTCAGCGAGATTGTGAATAGTACTCAGGAAACCGGCTGGATGGGATATAACAGATTATTCGAGTCAAATTTGAGAAAAACAAGATTAAATTGATAATTACATAATAAAGTTTTCCGCAAGAGCGTTTAGGAAAGGTTATGAAACATGGCAGTAACGAAACAGCAAAAACCGGAACTGATAAAAAATGAATTGGTTACCGTGGAAATTACGGATATCGGAACTGACGGAGAAGGTATCGGTAAAATAAACGGATTCCCCCTGTTTATTAAAGATGCGATTATCGGAGATACTGTGGAAGCCAAAATTGTAAAAACGAAAAAGCAGTATGCTTATGCAAGAGTAGAGAAGGTGATTACACCTTCTCCTTTTCGTGTGCAGCCCCGCTGCGAGTTTCACAGACAGTGCGGAGGTTGTCAGGTACAGGCTTTTGACTATGAAAAGCAGTTGGCCTTTAAGGAAAACAAAGTAAAAAACAATCTGATTAGAATCGGAGGTTTTGATGCGGAGTTTGTGGAGAGGATTATGGAGCCGGTGGTTGGTATGGACGAGCCATATCATTATAGAAACAAGGCCCAGTACCCGGTGGGGACGGATAAAGAGGGAAATCTGATTACCGGATTTTATGCCGGAAGGACCCATTCTATTATCGCCAATACGCAGTGTCATCTGGGACGGGTAGAAAACGGACAAATTTTAGAAGCGATTCTTGATTATATGAAGGAAAACAAAGTCAGTGCCTACGACGAAGAAAAAGGTACCGGCTTGGTCCGCCATATTTTAATTCGCAGTGGATTTCAGAGTGGCGAAATCATGGTATGTCTGATTATCAACACCAAGAGCTTTAAGACATTACCTGCTCAGGACAAACTTCTTTCACGCTTACAGGTATTTGAAGGAATGACAAGCGTGTCAGTTAATTTGAATACCCGTAGGGACAACGTGATTATGGGTACGGAGGTTCATACCATTTGGGGAAAACCCACCATTGGAGATACGTTGCATCTTTATGATTTAAGAAAGGATTGTCAGGGAGATATTGACTGGTCTCAGGTTCCCAAGAGCCGTGGGCTTGATTTCAAAATTTCTCCTTTGTCCTTTTATCAGGTAAACCCGGTGCAGACAGAGAAACTGTACAGTTTGGCGGTAGAATATGCCGGACTGACCGGGAAAGAAACAGTTTGGGATTTGTACTGCGGTATCGGTACCATTTCGTTATTTATGGCAA
>CAYRLN010000011.1:0-14090 GCA_964425065.1 uncultured Lachnospiraceae bacterium
CCGGCGGATTGGATTGGCTTTGGCTGTTATATTCCGTCCAGATGCGGTATCGTTTTACAGCGGGTGAAATAAGCAAAATCGAAAGACACTATTACCAAAGAAGGTTTGGAATAGTGTCTTTTTTGTCGCTTTTTTTTCGGATTTCCTCTAAAGTATCCGCGTTTTTATCCGATAATCATAGTGACAGAGAATGGTAACCCAAGGCGAAGTATCATGGAAGATAAGGTCGCCGGCGTTGGAAAGGAGAAACCGGATGCGTATAGAAGCATACACACAGGTACAACAATTGTACAATGCGAAGAAAACAACCCAGACGAAACAAATGTCCTCGGTAAAGTTTTCCGACAAAGTACAGATTAGTAGTGTTGGAAAGGATATCCAGACTGCGAAGGCCGCATTGTCAGCAACTCCCGATATCAGGGAAGATGTGACGGCACCCATCAAAGCGAAGGTAAATGCAGGAACCTATCAGGTAAACGCAGAGAGCTTTGCTGACAAACTGATGCAGAAATATGAAGAAATGAGGTAATCCCGGTGGCAAGTCTGATAGAGAACTTGATTGATATTTTGGATAAAGAGAGTTCCGAATATGAGGTACTGCTGGGATTATCCATGAAAAAGACTCCCATTATTATCAAAGGGAGCCTGGAAGAATTACAAAAAATCACGGATGAAGAACAATTGGTGGTAAGTCGGATTGGTCAACTGGAGAAGACGAGAAACCAGGTGATGAAAGACATAGCCAACGTTATGAACAAGGATGTTACACAGTTAAAATTGACCACATTAATACAGATGTTGGCAAGCAGACCTGCGGAAAGCGGGAAACTGGCCGAGCTTCACGATCGTTTAAAAACAGTAACGGCAAATATGCAGAGAGTGAATGAGCAGAACAGGGAACTCATTGCAAATGCACTGGAAATGGTGGAGTTTGATATGAATTTGCTGCAGTCTGTTAAAACCGCGCCGGAAACAGCTAATTACAACAAGGGAGCCTATACCAGCGGAGCGTTGATGGGGGTAGGACAAAACGGTTTTGATGCGAAACAATAATCCTATGCGTTTTCGGAACGTATTGTAACGTGAGGTGATAAGAGTATGCCACTTATGGGAAGTTTATATATAGGAACATCCGGATTACAGACAAGTCAGAATGTGCTTAATACAGTGGCACACAATATGACTAACGTGGATACGACAGGTTATACCAGGCAGCAGTCGCTTCTTGGTACCAAGATGTATAATACACTTTCTGTGAACCCCCAATCTGTTTCAGCACAGCAGATCGGTCTTGGGGTTAGTTATTCCGCAACGAGACAAGTTAGAGATTATTTCCTGGACAAAACATACCGTCGGGAATCCGGACGTAGTATGTTTTACGAAGTGTCTACAGAAGTAATGGGTGAAGTGGAAAGTCTGTTAGGGGAACTTAACGGCGAAGATTTCCAGACGTCACTTACCAATTTGTGGACTTCCGTGCAGGAGTTGGCAAAAGACCCCAGTAGCAGTGTAACTCAGGGTTTACTTGTGCAACGCGCATCTGAATTCATTGAGCGTGCGACAGCGGTATATGCGGATTTGTGTGATTATCAGGACAACTTAAACCAGCAGATATACGCTCAGGTGACAAAAATAAACGATTATGGTCAGCAGATTTTAGCATTAAACGATAAAATCAGGCTGATTGAGAGTGGCGGCATAGAACATGCCAATGACTATAGAGACGCAAGAAACCAACTTTTGGACGAACTGTCCGAGATGGTTAAGATAGATTATAAAGAAAATGCTTTAGGGGACGTGGAAGTCCAGATTGAGGGCGTGGATTTCATAAAGGGCGGTATGGTTTATGAAATCGGACTACAGGTGGACCCGACAACAGGGTTCTATACTCCTTTTTGGCCCCAGAATGCAAACTACAGTTTTTTGGAGGACGGAACAAAGGTATACGATATCGAGCATGCGAAGGTGTTTGATTTGAATCAGACGATTTCTTCTACCATGAACACGGATATCGGCGGTTTGAAAGCCATGGTTCTGGCAAGGGGAGACCACAGAGCGGACTATTCTGATATCCAGACAGATTATGATGCGGTTTCCCAATCCATTGTAATGAACATCCAGGCGGAATTTGACCAGATGATTCACAACATAACGACCTCTATGAATGCAGTGCTCGCATCGGTTTACAATCAGAGTAACGGATACATGAGTGCAAGGGACGGTTCCCCGCTGCAATTGTTTGAGAAGATTACTACCGATGGATATACCAAAAATGCGGAAACCGGAGAATGGGAATATATGGAAGAAGATTTTTCCCGTTCCGAAACCATGTATACGCTGCGGAATATCCAGATTAATAAATCTTTACTGCAGGAACCTACGCAGATGGGCTTTGTGTTGGAAGACGGTTCTGTGGACTATGATACTGCAGAGGCGATGAAGGCGGCTTTTGAAGAGGAAAATTACACGCTGAACCCTTATGTCCAGAAGAAAACAAATTTTGTCACATATTATACGGATTTGGTATCTCAGGTGGCAAACTCGGGTGCGGTGTACCAGAGCATTTATGAAAACCAGCAGACCACTGTTCAGGCGACCTACGATGCCAGGGAACAAGTAGTGGGGGTTTCTACAGACGAAGAACTTTCCAACATGATTAAATTCCAAAATTCCTACAATGCTTCCAGCCGTTATATCAACGTGATCAGCGAGATGCTGGAGCATATTATCAACACATTGGGAATGTAATAGAAAGGAGCGGACGATATGCCTTCACAGTTTTTTGGATTAAATATAGCATATACAGGATTGTTGGCAGCAAACGCCGCTATGAATACAACTTCTAACAATATTGCAAACGTGCAGACGGAAGGGTACAGCAGACAGCAGGTGGTTCAGAGTGCAAGCAATGCACTCCGTGTATTCCAAACCTATGGATGTGCCGGTGCCGGTGTGGATGTTTTGGCAATCGAGAGAATCCGGGACGAGTTCTATGATACGAAATATTGGTCAAACAATACCTCGAAGGGTGAATACAGTATCAAAGAATACTATATGCTTCAAATCGAAAATTACTTTATTGATGACGGAACCACCACCGGATTTAAGACGGTTTTTGACCAGTTTATGACTACCGGGCTTCAGGCACTGATGGACAACCCGGGAAATACCGCGACAAAAGCCCAGTTTATCGGTTATGCAGGGGAATTGACAGAGTACTTCAACGGCATGTATGCCAATCTGCAGGAAACCCAGAAAGATGTCAATCAGGAATTGAAGTTAAAAATAGATGAGATCAACTCTCTGGCAAGTGAAATCGGCGCTTTAAATAAACAGATTAACGTTATCGAACTAAACGGTACGGTGGCGAATGAACTCAGGGACAGAAGAACAGTCTTACTGGATCAGCTGTCGGAAATCGTAAGTATCGAGACGAAAGAAATTCCAATTACGGATCCTTATAATACGGATGTGAAAACCGGTGGAAACAGATTTATCGTTACCATTGCCGGCGGACAACTCCTGGTGGATACCGCCGATTATAAACAGTTGGAATGTGTGGCAAGAACCAGTTATGAAAAGGTGAACCAGTCGGATATCGATGGACTTTATGATGTTTATTGGAGTGACGGACAGGAATTCAACCTGTACAATGAGCAGATCGGCGGCGCTTTGCAGGGACTGATTGAGATTCGCGACGGAAACAATGGAGAGAATTTTTCCGGAACAGTTACGGCAACCGGAACGGTTGAGGATGAAAACGGAGTGACACATGATACCGTAACGGTTCAAGTATCCGCAGAACACCTGAAAGATTTGAACAAGAGCAATCTTTCCAATCAGGGTGGTATTATCAATCTGGGCAATCAGCTATTCTACTATGACTCCTGGAGTTATACATGTACTTATCCGGATGACGGAAGCGATCCGGTTTACAGTTATACCTTCGTGCTTTCCGGCAGTACAAAGAATGACAGCCGACTGACAAATGACAGAGTCGGCAAAGCGGCAAGCATTGGAAAAGATTTTGATTATCA
This sequence comes from uncultured Lachnospiraceae bacterium, assembly GCA_964425065.1. GTDB lineage: Bacteria > Bacillota > Clostridia > Lachnospirales > Lachnospiraceae > Acetatifactor. Next base: position 4,038 of record CAYRLN010000011.1, read on the forward strand.
GGGCATTCCCTACTACATGAACCAGATGAATGAATGGGTCAGAACTTTTGCCCAGAAGTTCAATGATATATTGCTATCCGGTTATACCTCTGACGGAAATTCCGGAGAGATGCTTTTCAGCGGCAAATATGCCACGGATGATGAACAGTATGATTTCCCGGATGGCTACAGATATGATTTGCAGACGGATGGCAGCCTGACGGTGGACGTGAGCGATGACAGTTATTATTGGCTTACGGCGGGAAATTTCAGTATTGTGGAAGCATTGCTGGAAAACGCAGACCTTTTGGCGACAAAAAAACTGGAAGGCGATGGACCGGAGCAGAATGATTTGGTGGAAGAACTGAAACTGATGGCCAACGATAAAGACAAAATGAGTTACAGAGGCAGCAGCGCCGGTGAGTTTTTGGAGCGTATCCTTTCCGATATTGCGCTGAATACCAGTAATGCCAGCACTTTCTGCGCCAATTATACAAATATTACCCAGTCGGTGGATAACCAGAGAATCTCCATTTCCGGTGTAGATGAAGATGAAGAAGCGGTAAATCTGGTAAAATACCAGAACGCTTACAATCTGGCGTCAAAGATGATACAGACATTGACAGAGATTTATGACAGACTGATTTTGGAAACAGGAGTCTAATCTTTGAAAAGAGGATGAAAGCCATTCTCTTATACTTGGAGGATATCAGATGAGAATTACGAACAAGATTATGCAGAATAATAACTTGAGTAATATCAATACAAACAAGATTCTGCAGGACAGATTGAGTACCCAGATGTCTACTCAGAAAAAAATCAGCCGTCCTTCCGAGGATCCGGTTGTTGCAATCCGCGCCCTTCGTCTTCGCAGCAACGTGACCGAAGTGACACAGTACTACAGCAAAAATATACCGGATGCGCAAAGCTGGCTTGAGGTAACGGAAGGGGCACTCAAAAACACAGCTGAGATTATCACGAGTATGATCAGCCAGTGCACAAAAGGTTCTAACGGTGATTTGACCTCCGGTGACAGAGAAATTGTTTTGGAACAGTTGAAAGCGCTTCGTGAGGAAGTTTATGCAACCGGCGATGCGGATTATGCGGGCAGATATGTGTTTACCGGCTACCGCACGGATATTCCTTTGAGTTTTGCGGAAATTACGGATTTGCAATACAATATTACACAACAGTTTTCCAGAGACGATATCAGCGAAATGACCTACGTGAAGACGACTGCTGATGACGGGAATGGCGGCACTGTAAACTTGGGAGATATCAACAGCACAAACATTGACACAATTGCAGTGGATGAAACCGACATTGAAGCAGTGACGGTACATCGCTTCAGATTGGCATATGATAACTGCACTGCAACGGGAGTACTTCCCACAATCGAGAGAGTGACAGGCGCAAATGCAGACGGAACGCCTATTGTTGAAACATTGGTTGACCCGGGGAATATTGAGGTGGTGCACTCCTATGACGTGCCTACGGCTTACGAACTGGCAACGGCAAATCCGGACAAGGTATATTATGTTCCGGAGACAGGCGAAGTGGTTTTGGGTGAGAATGTATATTCTGAGATGATGGCGATTCAGGATGACACATCCACCTCTACCGTAGATGAAGGAGAAATCCGGATTACCTACAAGAAAGAGCAGTGGGTGAAGGGTGATCTCCGGCCCGAACATTATTATGCATGTACTACAACAGAGACGATTGATGGCGTTGAGAAAAAAATTGATTATAACCAAACTTACTTGGAAGGCAGCAATGTAGAGAAGCAGTCTATCGAATATGATGTAGGCTTCAACCAGACGATTCGCGTAAACTCCACGGCGGATGAATGCTTCAATCCGGAAATCGGAAGAGAAGTGGATGATTTGGTTAATGCGATGGAAGACGTACAGGATATGGAAAAGATCGTGAAATCTCTGGAAAGCCAGATTGAATCTACAACCGATAAAGATGCGTTGGAAACATTAAATACCCGGTTGGATGCGGCAAACAAGGCACTGACATTATTAAAAGACAAAGCGCAGAAATTGTTTGAAGAAGGCATTACAAAGATGCAAGGATATTTGGATGATACCAACCTGGCCATCACAAACTGCGGTACCAGAAGTTCGAAACTTCAGCTGATTGAGAATAGACTGCAAAGCCAGAAAACTACTTTCGAAACGCTGAAGTCCGAAAATGAAGATGTGGACATTACGGAAGTGGCTATTCAACTTACCAGTGCGGAACTCACCTATGAAGCAGCACTGATGGCTACCGGAAAACTGATGCAGACATCATTACTTAACTTTATTTAAAAATACCGGGAGGAAAAGGATATGAAGACGATAACAAAAAATTTTGGTGAAATTGAAATCGATGACGATAAAATTATTGTATTTGAAAATGGAATCGTAGGATTTCCGCAGCTGACACAGTTTGCCTTAATTTACGATGAGGAAAAGGGCGTTAACGCAGGAATCCGTTGGTTGCAGTCCGTGCAGGAACCGGCATTTGCAATGCCTGTGATGGATCCGCTGGTTATAATGCCGGAGTACAACCCTGAAGTGGAAGATGAAATGTTAAAGAAACTGGGGGAAATCACTCCGGATAACCTTCTTGTGCTGGTGACGGTAACGGTTCCTTCGGATCTGACCCAAATGACTGTGAACCTGCAGGGTCCCATAGTTATTAATGCAGACACAAGAAAGGCATGCCAGGTGATTGTGGACGGCGATGCGTATCAGGTAAAATTCCCCATTTATGAAATTTTGAAAGCAAGGAAAGCAGGTGAGTAAAGATGCTGGCATTATCCAGAAAGAAAGGCGAGGCTATCGTTATTAACAACAACATTGAAATTTCTGTTTTGGAAGTAAAGGGCGATCAGGTAAAAATCGGCATCAGTGCTCCCAGAGAAGTTTCTATTTACAGAAAAGAAGTTTATTTGCAGATTCAGGAAGCGAATAAAGAGGCTACAAATGTTGACGGACTTGAGGCACTTAAAAACCTGCTGGGGTAACAGCAGGTTTTTTCGTTTAAACTATAAACTTTTTATGTTATAATGACGATAAAGCAAATAGAAAACTCTGTTTATATCAGAGTTGGCGATACATATACACAACTCGGGTAACAATGGAAGTTCCCGGACAGTTCACATGGAGGTGGAAAAAATGGCAATCGAACCATTAGGAAGTATGATGAGTGTGCAGGCACAGAACGTGCAGAGCAAACCGGCTCCCCAGCCGGTAAAGCAGACAGCGGAATATGCAGAAGGAACTGTGCAGGAAGCTGCAAGAGTTGATCAGAGCATTAACGTAATTACAAATGTTTCACAGAAAGGAAATTCGGATTCTCAGGCAGGTAACCAGCAGATGCAGAACCAGCAGGCTACCAATGAGCAGATTAAAAAGGCTGTGGAACAGATTAATAAGAATATCGGTAATTCTTCGGCAGTGTTTGGTATTCACGAGGAGACAAACAGAGTAACAATTAAAATCGTGGACAAAGAGACAAAGGAAGTAATCAAGGAACTGCCTCCGGAAAAGACATTGGATATGATTTCCAAGGTTTGGGAACTGGCAGGCATGTTAGTCGATGAAAAGAGATAGGAGAGAACGTTATGGCAATGCGTATGACAGGCCTGATTTCAGGCATGGACACGGAAAGCATTATTCAAGAGTTGGTAGCGGTAAAACAGACCAAGATAGATAATGTAGTAAAAGCACAGACGAAGTTACAGTGGACTCAGGATGCATGGAAAGAACTGAACACTAAGATTTATAAACTGTATACGTCTACTTTGAGTGATTTGCGCTTTTCCAGCAGCTATGTAAAACAGACCACAAAGGTTTCCAACAGTAATTTGGTAAGCGTTATTACCGGAGAAAACGCTGTAAATGGTGTGCAATCCTTGAAGATAAGCAGCTTGGCAAAAACCGGATATCTGACCGGTTCCCAGCTTAGCACAAACGGTGCATACAGTGCAAGTACTGTTTTGACGGATGCAGCGGAGGACGGTGGTATGGGACTTACGGCCGGCAGTAAGATTGCCGTGCAGGTAAATGGAAGTACCACAAATATAGAGATTACGGAAGGCATGACCATAAGCGGTCTGACTGCAAAACTGAAAGCGGCGGGCGTGAATGCATCTTTTGATGAGAAAAACCAACGTTTCTTTATCAGCAGTAAGGAATCCGGTGCGGACAATGATTTCGTACTTGCAGGGGTAAATACTGACGGCGTGAATGCACTACTTAGCCTTGGCATCGGTTCTTATGACGATTTGACCAAATATGCAGATGGTGTCGGAGAAGTAACACAGGAACAGATTGATGCCAGCGTGGCAGCAAGACTCAAAAATATTCTGTCTGCTGTCAGTACAGCGGAAAGCAATATTGCAGATGTAGCCACAAAACTGCAGACCTACGGAATGACCGATACAAACGGGCTTACTGCGGCAGAACTGAAAACAAAAATCGAAGAGTTTAAGGGTACGGAAGAGTACGAGGAATTAACAGATGCCCAGAAGGCAGAAATAGATAATTACGCTACAAAGTTGACAGAGTATGAAACGACTCTCGAAGAGAACAGTGCGTATTACGAAGTAAATGATGAGGGCGTTAAGGTGGCAAGCCAGACTCTTATCGATGAAGTAACCGCAGAACTGACGGAGGTAAATAACGGACTTGCGGAAGCAGCGGCATGGGCAAAAGCAAACCTGAATAAGGCAGACTTCGAAGGCGAAGATGCTGCACAGCGCACAACAGGTTCCAATGCGGTGATTTATTTAAACGGTGCCAAGTTTACCAGTACAACGAATACCTTCGAGATTAACGGACTGACTCTTACCGTAAACGGAACTACTGCGGATGGCGAAGAGATTACCATTACAACGGAAGAAGATACCGAAGGTATCTATGATATGATTAAGAACTTCATCAAAGAGTACAATGAAGTTATCAAAGAGATGGATACATTGTACAATGCGGATTCTGCGGATGACTATGAGCCTTTGACAGATGATGAAAAATCAGCGATGTCTGAGGATGCCATCGAAAAGTGGGAGCAGAAAATCAAAGATTCCCTGCTTCGCAAAGACTCTACTTTGAGTACAGTTTCTTCTGCCATGAAGACGATTATGGCATCTGCGGTTACCATGAGTGATGGCAGCAAGATGTACTTAAACCAGTTTGGTATTGAGACTCTCAGCTACTTCACGGCAGCAGATAATGAGAAGAGTATGCTTCACATCGACGGAGATCCGGATGATTCCAGTACCTCCGGCAATGCAGATAAGTTAAAGAGCATGATTGCTTCCGATTCGGATACGGTAATAGAGTTCTTTACAAACCTGTCCAGAAATCTGTACAGCAAAATCGGTGACTTGATGAAACGTACCGATTACAGTAGTGCTTATACGGTTTACAACGATAAAGCCATGAAGACGGAGTATTCTGAGTACACGACGGAAATCGCGGAATTGGAAGAAAAACTGGCGGATTATGAAGATAAATGGTATTCCAAGTTCAGCGCTATGGAAACGGCTTTGGCTAAGTTACAGTCCAACGCGAATGCGGTTACCAGCTTACTAGGAGGTTACTAATATGGCGCTGCCTAATGCGTATACACAATATAACAACAGCAAGGTGCTGACGGCGTCACCGGCGGAACTTACCCTGATGCTTTATGACGGAGCAATCAAGTTCTGTAATATTGCCATTATGGGCGTGGAAGAAAAAAATATTGAGAAAGCACATAACAATATTGTCAAGACTTCCCGAATCATTGATTATTTCAGACAGACGCTGGATATGAGATATCCGGTTGCAGAGGATTTTGAAAGGGTATATGTCTATTTGGCGAGACGTCTGACGGAAGCAAATGTAAAAAAAGATAAGGCGATTTTAGAGGAGATATTGATGCACCTTCACACCATGCGGGACACATGGAAAGAAGTAATGCGACAGAACAAAGAGAAAGGGACTGTATGACCAATCAGTATTTGACCATATTAATTGAAAGTTTGCAAAAGAAGCTGAAGGTGCTTGACGAAATTCAAAGTTATAATGAAAAACAGTACCGGATGTTTCAGGATAATCAGGTATCCTTGGATGAGTTCGATGGGTATGTGGAGGAAAAAGGAAAACTGATTGAAAAGTTAAGCAAGCTGGATGAAGGCTTCGAGATAATTTATGACAAGATCGCCGAAGAACTAATCGGCAACAAGGAAAAGTATGCCGGTCAAATCAAAGTCCTTCAGCAGTTAATCCGCGAGGTGACAGACAAGAGCGTGTCCATTCAAGCCCAGGAAGCCAGAAACAAGAGCGCAGTGGAGCAATATTTCCGCAGGGAAAAGCAGGAGGTAGGGCAAAAGAAGCGTTCTTCTGCGGCAGCCATGAACTATTATAAGAACATGAGTAACACCAATGTGGTGCCCCCTCAGTTCATGGACAAAAAAAAGTAATAAAAATTGTAAATTTTTCTAAAAAAGGGTTAAGGAAACCCAAACTCGTCCGATATATATTACAAGAAAGGCAATTACGCTTTCTGTAGATTCAGAATTGAAGGTTTCGCACGCCGGAAGTTCTGAGCAACAGGCGATGGAAGTGATAAGCTGTGCGAACTTGGAACAGACATTGCCGATGTTAATAATGCACCGCAAGGATGCGGGCTATATTTTATATTCAAGGAGGAAAAATTATGGTAGTACAACACAACTTAACAGCAATGAACTCTAACAGAATGTTAGGCATCACAACAAACACACAGGCTAAGTCCACAGAGAAACTCTCTTCCGGTTACAAGATTAACCGCGCAGCTGATGATGCAGCAGGTTTATCCATTTCCGAAAAAATGAGACGTCAGGTTAGAGGTCTTACACAGGCCGCTGCAAACGCAGAAGATGGTATCTCCATGGTACAGACAGCTGAAGGTGCTTTGAACGAAGTTCATGACATGCTTCAGAGAATGAACGAACTGGCAGTTAAAGCTAACAACGGTACTCTTCAGTCCGAAGATACCGGTTACATCCAGTCTGAAATTGACCAGCTTGCTTCTGAAATCACAAGAACATCTAATGATACTAAGTTCAACAAGAAAGATCTGCTTAAGACAAATACTACAGTTACTCTGCAGGTTGGTTCTGAAAATGGTCAGACAATCACATTAGGTTTGTCTGCTATGGATGCAACTACAATCGGTGTTGGTTCTTTGAACATCAGTACAGGTGGTGCTATCGATTCTATCGATGCTGCTATCCAGTCCGTATCTAAATTCCGTTCTGACCTCGGTGCTGTTCAGAACAGACTTGAGCACACAGTAAACAACCTCAACAACGTTGTTGAAAATACTCAGGCAGCTGAGTCTCAGATCCGTGATACAGATATGGCTACAGAGATGGTTAAATACTCTAACAACAATATTCTGGCTCAGGCTGGTCAGGCTATGCTGGCTCAGGCTAACCAGGCTAACCAGGGCGTACTGGCTCTGTTACAGTAAGAGTTCTAGTAAACTACCAAGAGGGTCGGCAATAGCCGACCTTCTTTTTTGTGACGGCGACGAGCCAAGCGTTCATCGTGTTTGCACGAATGAACATTTGGCGACCGCTCATCAGAGCGAGATTCGCAAAGCGTATCTCGTCTCTGTAAAATTCTTGATTGGTGGAACATAGTATGAGGCAAATAAATCGAGATAAATTTCGGATTTTGTATGTAGAGACAAATGAAATCAGGTTACTGGACATACCCAGAACTTTAGATGAGCTCGGCTGTGACATATATAAAGCTTCGTTGGGAATAAAAGCACAGGAATATGAGGATGCTTCCTACAGAAAGATTTTAGCGGCTATCGATAAGTTTCATATTCACTGTGTCATTTCTTATGATTTTATACAGGTGATTGCACAGGCATGTTTCGAGGCGGATGTGCCCTATATTGCATGGGTATACGACTGCCCACAGAAGGAGTTATACACTCATTATGCTTTATATCCCGGCAACTATATATTTGCATTTGATAAAAAGCAAGTACAGGATTTGAAGAAGATAGGAATTAAAAATGCTTTACATATGCCACTTGCAGTTCATGAAAGCAAGATTAATTTATTGTGGGATGCAAGGGTAAATGATAAACAAAAGAAATATAAGAATGAGATTTCTTTTGTTGGTCAATTGTATAAAATAGAAAACGAGAGTGTAATCTTTGAACTTATGCCGGAAAGCATAAGCAAACAGTTGCAACAGAATATAGATGCATGTTTTATGAAATGGGAAAAAGGGGGCCTGTTTCATGGACAAATGAGTGATGCGTGCGCGGAATATTTTGGAGAGTTGGAAGGACATAGGGTGAAAAAAGACTGCCCTTATATGTCTGAAAAGTTTTATTATGAGGCTGCGTTCCTGAGCAGGGTGATTGCAAACAGAGAACGTGTACATATTTTAAATGAACTGTCAGAAAAATATGATGTCAAATTCTATACCAAAGATAAAGATACAAGCCAGTTGTGTGCGAACGTAAAGATTATGCCGGGCATGGGTTACGATGAACTTTTTGGCGTTTACGCACAGAGTAAGATTAATATAAACGTAACATTGCATTGCATCGAAACCGGTGCCTGCCAACGCGTTTTCGATGTGCTTGCGGCAGGAGGATTTTTACTTACCAACTATCAGGAAGAATTGGAAGAACTTTTTGTGCCGGGAGAAGAACTTGTATTTTATCATAATGAACAAGAATTGGTGGAGTTGGCAGAGTATTATATGACTCATGACGAAGAACGTGAACGTATTGCAAGAAACGGTCAGAGAAAAGTTTTGGAAAGGTATGTTTATGGAAAAGCATTGCCACAGGTGCTTGACTATGTGATGGAGCAGGAGACAGAGAGGGAAGAAAAATACCTGACAAGTCAGCAAAAACTTCTTCGGGAGCAGGCGGATTTATTACTTTCCCAAGGGACAGAAGAGGCTTATCTGAAATTGTATGAATTATATACTGATAAGTTGTACGAAACTGCAATCCGGAGAGATACAGAGATAGGCACTCTTCGTGAGATGTTAGAGTGCTGGCAGAGAGAAAGAGAACTGGGAACGGTTTGCATTTTTGATAATGTGAAGAGCGTGAGAGAAGCAGAGCAAAAATATCTGCAATTAAAACATGGTCTGTGGCGTATTGAGCAGGGACTTTCCCATGAAAAGTGCATGGAAGCAATTGCTTATATCCGTGGTGGGAATATTTCTACCTTTTTTGCAGTTTGGTGCATTTATGCCAATTTGCGGGATAAAGAAGAGACGGTAGTAAAAGTGGCGGCACTGCTGGCAGAAAGCAGTATTCCGGAGGCAATAGAATTTTTGAGTTATGGTTTACTGTTGTTTAGAAATTCCGCTTTGTTGCTATCGGAAAAAGCCTCTTATTTTATGGACTTGAATTTGTGGCAGGAAGCCTTAAAAACCTTGAAACAAATAGAAAATCCGGATGAAGAGATAAGGGCAATTATTAACGAGCTGGAATTGGCATTTCAAGAATTAAGATAGTAGGAAGAAAAAAATGAATGAGAAAAAATTCAGTTTTATAATGTGTTGCAACAATGATTATTACTTGCAGGAAGCCAAGACATATCTGGATGAACTGGTAATTCCGGAAGGATATGAGGTGGATGTGGTGGAAGTACGCGGCGCAAAATCTATGACATCCGGTTGCAATGAAGGAATGAGAAGGTCGGATGCCAAGTATAAAATCTATATGCATCAGGATGTGTTTATTATCAATAAAAAATTTCTGATAGACTTGCTCAGGGTATTTAAAGCGGACGCGGCCATTGGTCTTGTGGGGATGGTTGGGACCCCCTGCATGGTAAAAGACGGAACTATGTGGCACGGAATCAGATTTGGTTCTTTTTACAAGCTGGAAGAAGGACTGAATAAAGGTGTTGTTCACAGATTTTTCCCTTTTAGAACAGGATATATGGAAGTAGAAGCGGTTGATGGCTTGCTTATGGCTACCCAGTATGATGTTCCCTGGCGGGAAGATATTTTTCAAAAGTGGGACTTTTATGATGTTTCTCAAAGTTTTGAGTTTTTG
>CAYRLN010000012.1:0-13903 GCA_964425065.1 uncultured Lachnospiraceae bacterium
ACGGGGAATGAACATTATAGGAAGAATGGGAGGTGTGGTATGCAAGAACATGTATGTGAACAAAAAAAATCTTATCCGGAAGGTATCAAGTGGACGAAACAGCGCAAAGACGTATATCATGTTTTAACTCATGCCAAGGAACCTCTCAGTGCGGTGCGGATTTACCAAGAGGTAGAGAAAGAGAAAAATGCAGGTTATGCGTTGTCTACTATTTACCGTATTCTCACAACATTTGAAGAAAAGGGTTTTGTCACAAAGTCAAGTTTTATGGATGACGGAACAGTAAATTACGAATGGAATAAAGGGGGACATACTCATTATGCACTATGCTTGGTATGTCATAAGAGAGTGGCATTGCCTTCCTGCCCGTTTGAGCATACGCATTTGGAAAGTGATGCGGGTGATTTTGTTGTGACCGGGCATAAATTGGAACTCTATGGCTACTGTAAAGATTGTGAAAATAAGAAAATGTCATATATGTAGAAACTTTTTCAATTTTTGCAAAAAAGACTTGCAAATGAAAAGACTATGTAATATAATAACTTTTGCGTTGTAAAAGACGCTTCATATATATGCGCCTTTAGCTCAGTTGGTAGAGCACCTGACTCTTAATCAGGGTGTCCAGGGTTCGAGCCCCTGAAGGCGCACTCAAAGGCTTCAGCACTGCTTTGACGGTGTCGGGGCTTTTTTTTACGTTTGGCCGAAGCCTGTGCAAAGAATAGGCATGTGTACTTTGAGTGAGTTTATCCACAGAGAAGAAACACTGGAAAAAGTGAATGATATATAGAAATGGAAAAGAAAAGACCGGCAGTCAATGGGTGACTACCGGTCTTCTTTGTCATGCGCGTCGTGGCGCATTTAAACAGATTACTATTCAAGATAATCCATAGGGTCTACAGGAACTCCGTTGTCCACAACGCTAAAAGCCAGATTGGGACCGGTAGCCATTCCGGTGGCACCAAGTGTTCCGATTACATCACCGGCAGTTACGGTATCGCCCACTGCAACAGAGGTATCAAGTAAATGAGCATAGATGATAGTGAGATCATCTGAATTTGTGATGATGACATAATTTCCCTGCTCAGTATCAAAAGCAGCTTCTGTCACTGTGCCGGAGATAGCGGCGTAAATATCGTCTCCTTTTTCACCTTTGATGCAGATATGATCAACGAGCTTTATTTCCCCGGTCAAAGGATGGACTCTTTCCCCATAACTAAGAGAAATGGAAATACTCTCGGTGGGCCAAATCATTTTAAGGGAAGAGGTTAAATTTACATCAGTGCCTGTAACTTGTTCGGAAAACTTTTGCTTTAATTTATCCAGTTCCTTTTCTAACTCGTCTTTTGCTATCTGAGCTTCGTTTGCCATATTTCCGGAGGTGACTTCCTCAGAATGTTCTGTGGAAATATCGGGAGAACCGGAAGTGTTTTCCGGTTCTGCTGCCTGTGCTGAAGTGAGGAACCCTGTAGCGATGATAACTATCAGGGTAAAAGCGCCTATAGCTCCAAGCAAAGTATATTTTTTAGGTTTCATAATAGCAACAATCCTTTCTTCCATTACATTTTTACTGAAACTGCTGAATAGAAGTGTGGGAACCGATCGGTGTTCTTCCATGCGGATTAATGTCCGTGCATAGTCGGCCCGGGATGCCCTGTCGAATTGCCGGATTACTGTCTCGTCACAGGATAATTCCAGATCCTGATTAAGAAGAAGGTATAACACCCATACAAAGGGATTAAACCAATGAATACAGAGGGTGATAGCGGCAATTATTTTTGTGATTAAATCAAAGCGGCAGATATGAACCAGCTCATGCCTAAAAATGAAATCCAGCTGCTGCCGATTGTTTAAGTCTACCGATTTGGGCAAAAGAATAACAGGGCGCAAAATGCCGTAGGTTAAAGGGGAAGAAATGCGGTCATATTGTCGGACACTGACAGTTCTACTAATAGAATGTTCCTTCAACCAGCTTTGGACATAATCCGTTGAAATGGGTAAGGAGGTCCTAAAGTTTCGAAGACAAATAAAATAGCCGGTTGCAAAAACAGCCATAAAAACAAAGAAACCTATTAACCATAATAAATTCCATGAAAAGAATGTTTCTTTTGGAAGTGCCGGCTCATCCGTTATGGGAGCAGTGATAACTACTTCCGAAGAGGAGGGTAAAAGTCCGGCGAGAGGCAAAAATGCTGTGGTGTCCTTAGTTGAGATGTTTGTGTTAAAAAGAGAGTAAAAGCTAAAGGTATAGGGTATTGAAAAGGGCACCAGTAAGCGTAATAGAACTAAAAGCCAAAGGAGTAAAAAGGTCTTCTTAGGCAGTCTGTTAATCAAAACAGCACGGATTATGGTGACTGCGATTATGACAGCGCTGCCGGAGAGGCTCATTTGCCATAAACTCATATTATTCACCCCGTTCTAAATCATCAATCATCTGTTTTAGATTTTCAATTTGTTCTCTGGAAAGCTTTTTGCGTCCGAGAAGAGCCGCAAAAAGTTTGTCTGCGGAACCATCGTAAATCTTGTTAATAAATTCTTCGGTTTCGGCCTCTTGTACTACTTCTTTCTCCACAAGGGCATGACAGGTAAAATTTGGTTCTGACCGCAAAATGGCGCCTTTATTGATGCATCTTTTAATCAGAGTGTAGGTAGTGTTCATATTCCAACCCACTTCTTCCTTTAATACATCAGAAATATGTTTTGCGGTACAGTCGCCTTCGCGCCAAAGGACGTCCATAACCTTAAGTTCAGAATCAAATAATTTTTCTGCCATTGTCTTACCTCCTTCAAACTACTCGAGTAGTTTATGTCTACACACTACCACAGTAGTTTGTGCTTGTCAATACACTACTGGAGTAGTTTAAAAAATTATTTGTGAAATAATCTCCGTTTTGAATAACTGTCGCGATAGTCACTGGGGGAAAGCCCGGTGACTTTTTTAAATGCATTGGTAAAGTTGTGGGGGTCACGGTAACCTAAGTTGTAGCCGATTTGTGCAATGGAGTGGTTGGTATCGGTTAGTTCCGCTTTGGCATGATCCATCTTGGTTTGGATGATGAATTGTTTAATGGAAACCTTGGACCATTTTTTAAAATAAGTGGTTAAATATTTTTCGTTGTAGCCAAAGTAATCAGCGATATCGGCTACTTTCAAGTCGCTGCAGATATTCAGGGAAATATAGTCTGCAATGTCATTGTAAAGCTGACTGCTGTTATCAGAGTTGGCATATTTCTTTTCAATATAGTTTTGGGCGCTGAGTTCGGATAAAATCACAGACGTAATATGGTTATTTAAACATTTCATGCCGTAGCGGCGGTCGGAGTCCTGAAGTTGTTTCATCAATACGACGATTCTCTCCATAGACTGCAGTTTCCCGTAAGCCGGAATACTGATAGACACGGAGTCGGGTTCCGTCCCTTGCCCCGGGGAGTCAAAACTATCAAAAGAGGTAGGCGAGAAATGTACCCAATAGAAGGAGCAGTCAGCGGGTTTGTATCCGTGCTGTTTCACTGTGGGTTGCATAATCAGGTATTCGCCTTTATTTATCGTATATTCGGTATCTGCGTCTGCAATATAGAGGGTGCCTTTTGTGACGATAAACAACTCAAAGTCAAATAGTTGTCTGGTTAAGTGCATCCATTCAGAGTTGGGTGCTACGAATTTTCCGGCAAAATTGTATTGAAATGGAATGGTAGAACTGAATTTATAGGTTTTCATCTAACAAAATCACACCTTTTCTAACGTAATATTTATTTTAAACAAGAAAAAATACTTGCTTTTTCTTGATAATAGTACAAAAATAGGCAAAAGTAAAGATTAAGAACCAAGTGAGAAAATTACACTTATTCGAGGCTAAACGGATTTACCTGACCAAAGAAAAGGGGTATGCTTTTTTATAGAAGGTGTTACACTTTGGGAGGATAGGTATGAAAAACAAAAAACGATTTGAGAAGGCGGCACTGGGGCTTACAATGGCATTGATTATGGGGATGTCGCTGGCGGCTTGTGGCGGAGACACCGCTGCACAGGGCGAAAAGGGAAGTGAAATAACAAATATGGAAGAAGGTACTTCGGAGGCCGGAGCGGTAGCAGGCAGCCCGGTTGCCTATGAGGATCCCTACGAGGATTGGAAGGTTTTGGGACTTTCCTTTGAAGGAAATGTGGACGACGCTTCTTCCTATGAAAATCATGGTACTCTCAACAAAGAAGGGACTTATGTGGAGGGTATCAACGGACAGGCACTTTACTTTGACGGAAAGACTTATATTGATTTGGGCTCCGACGGTTCTTTGCAACCGGCAAAATTGACTTTTGTTTCCTGGATTAAAGTAGATGGTAAATTGACCGGAGAGCACATGATTACCTGGTTCAAGCCCAGTGGAAATTACAAAGGGGAAGGCTGGTATCTGTCCTGTTTGGATGATAGCACGCCGTTGAAACTTTCTGTCGGTAAGTCGGCAGGGCAGCCTATGGAGATTTTTGTTTCCGGCAGCAGAAGTGAATTCTTCCCGGATGGTGAGTGGGTTCATATTGCGGTTACATACGATTCTGACTCTCACACAGCGGCAATTTATAGAAACGGTATTGCCCAGAATGTTCAGTATATTAATGCCGAATCGGAAATTAATGAGGATACAAACAGCAAGAAATATATTGGCTTTAACTCTCCCGGTTACAACGGCGGTTTTGCCAAGATGACTATGGACGAGCTTAGTATTTATGAAACCGCACTTTCAGCGTCGGACATTGTAGATATGTATACAGCTTATGGTGCGGAGTTTAACGGAGAACAGGTGGTGCAAAACGACTATGACAACCTGAATCTCTCGATTATTTCCGTTAAGAACGATATAACACTGCCAACAGCAGGCTCATCAGGAAGCATTATTACATGGTCTTCCTCTGATGAAGCACATTTGACAAGTGCCGGTATAGTAAGCAGACCGGCAGCAGGTAAAGACGATGCAGAGATTACTCTGACAGCAGAGATTACATATGGAGGATTTAGCATGACAAAGAATTTTGAGATTAAAGTGGAGGCAATGCCCGCATTTGAGGACTTGGAAGATTTCTTTTTAGGAGACGTCCAGCTTTTGGATGATTATGAAGTAAATGCTTTTTCGCTTGAGGTAGATTATTTGAAGTCACTGGACGCGGACAAATTGCTCAGAGGTTTCAGGGATATCGCAGGATTAGAATCTACATCCACTCTTTACGGTGGTTGGGAAACTTCAGCGATTCAGGGACATACATTGGGACATTATCTGACAGCAGTGTCACAAGCCTATGCGGTGACAGGAGACGAAGAACTGCTGGATATTGTGGACCATATGGTGGAAGTACTTGCTGAATGCCAGAATGCGGAAACAGGATATCTTGCGGCTATTCCCGAGAGTCACTACGCACAGATTGAAAATGGAAATACGGCAGGAACTTGGGTGCCTTGGTATTCCATGCACAAGATTATGGCAGGTTTGATTGATGCTTATGAAAATGCGGGTAGTGAAGAAGCATTGGAAGTGGCAGGCAAACTGGGCGACTGGGTATACTCCAGAACTTCCAATTGGACTCCCGAAATGCAGATTACGGTTTTGAATGTTGAGTACGGCGGAATGAATGACTGTCTGTACCAGCTTTACAGTCACACAAAGTCTGAAAAGCACTTGCAGGCAGCACACAGTTTTGATGAAATTGCATTGTTTGATTCTCTCTATGCAGGACAGGATGTGCTGAACGGAAAGCATGCCAATACCACAATCCCCAAAATCATCGGTGCGCTGAACAGATATATTGTTTTGGGTGAAGGGGAAGAATATTACCTTCAGGTTGCAGAAAACTTCTGGGAAATAGTAGTAAACAATCATACATACATTACCGGTGGTAACAGTGAGTGGGAGCATTTCGGCGAACCCAATGTATTGGACACAGAGAGAACCAACTGCACCTGCGAAACTTGTAACACTTACAATATGCTGAAACTGTCAAGAGAATTGTTCAAAATCACCGGAAACCGTAAGTATGCGGACTACTATGAGAATACATTTATCAATGCAATTCTATCATCCCAGAACCCGGAAACCGGTATGACAACCTACTTCCAACCTATGGCGACCGGATTCTTCAAGGTTTACAGCTCTGCCTTCAATCATTTCTGGTGCTGTACAGGTTCCGGTATGGAAAGTTTCTCCAAGCTGGGTGACAGTATTTACTACAAGGATGAAAACAGTGTATATGTGGCGCAATTTGTTTCATCGAAACTGACATGGGAAGAGAAGAATTTGATTATCACACAAATTTCGGACATTCCTAATACAGATACCACGAAGTTTACTTTGGAAACACCGGATGGAGGAACGGCAACAGCGGATATCGTTCTTCGCGTACCTGACTGGTGTGCGGGTGACATCGTTGTGAAGATAAACGGGGAAGCGGTGGAAGTGAAGAGTGTAAACAGTTTCGTCCGCTTATCCGGTACATGGAATAACGGTGATGTGATTGAATACAGCATTCCCATGGAAGTGGTGGCTTACGGTTTACCTGATAACGAGAATGTAGTGGCATTTAAATATGGTCCCGTGGTTCTCAGTGCAAATCTTGGAACGGAAGATATGGCTACAAGTACAACGGGTGTTAACGTTACCATTCCCACGCTTTTTGTGGAAATCAATGATGTGATTAAGGTGACGGAAGGCAGTATTCAGGACTGGTTGGAAAACATTACTGAAAATCTGGTAAGGACAGAGGGTGAGTTGGCATTTACATTAAAGAATACGGACAGAGATTTGGTATTTACTCCTCACTATCTGCAGTATCAGAACAGATATGGCATCTATTTCAATCTGGAGGATGCGAATACGGTGACGGCAGAGGACGAAAATGACAAGTATGTCATTATTGATAGTCTTCCTGTAGCAAATGACCAGTATGAGTTTTCCCATAATTTAGAGGCGGACCTTTCTGCAACAGGCACGCACAAAGGTTTGAATTATCGTGATGCGTCTCCGGATGGATATTTCAGCTATGAACTTGCCGTCGAAGAAAATATTACAAATTACCTTAGAGTAAAGTATTTCAGCGGTGACGCGGGAAGAACCTTTAGTCTTCTCATTGATGGGGAACTGCTGGAAGAGGTTGTTTTGGAGAATGTGAATCCTGATAATTTCTACGATGTTTACTATGAAATTCCGGCTGATTTGGTGAAGGGAAAAGAGAAAGTAACGGTTACTTTCCAAGCTGATCTCGGAAGTTATGCAGGTGGCATTTTTGACAGACTTGCCATGGTGAAAGAAAAATAAGAAAGTATAAACATTATTAAAAGAGACCGGTGTTAAGAACGGTCTCTTTTTGCGATAGCGGCGGGGTGATTGCCAACGTACTCTACAATGGCGAATAAACAGAAAAAGTATTGCGGATTGCGCGGATGAGTGATAAAATATTCTTAATATTTCAAAAAGTCTGAAAATATATCATGGATAACAAAGGATGAGAAAGGAAGACAATCATGACGAAAGAGCAAATGAAGAGGGCGAATGGTGTTGCGTTCCCGATAATTATGGTGATTGCATCCTATGTGTTTTTGACACTGATAGCATATTTAGCATTCAGTCCGGATATGGTGGACTGGAAGACATATTTGCAAATAATTGTTTCTGTGATTACGTTGGTGGTGTGTATCACTACTTATGTGGTTAAGAAGAAAGAAAAAATATGTGGATATGCAATGTTGACTACTGTGGGCATGTTGTATGTGGTGCTGAGAGCTTTCGGCAATACAGATGAGACCGGTATGTACGCTTTGCCTGTTTTGTTTGTTGCCGTAGCATATTTGGACGTTAAGTTGATAACCATTGCAAATGCTGTTGTTATGATAGCAAATATACTCCGTTTATTGCTCCGACTGGATGAGTTGGCAGCGGGAGGTGGTTCTAATACGGTAATCACTATTTTTGTTTGTATACTGGCGGGTTTTGCATCTGTAAATATTACCCGTTTGTTGGTTAGTTTCAATAAAGAAAATTTGAGTTCCGTAAACAGCAATTTAAATCGGGTTGTTGATACTATTGATAAAGTAAAAGAGGCCAGCGACGAAGTTGTGAATGGTGTTGCGGTTGTGCGGGAACTTTCCGATGAAAATAAAGAAGGCGCTAATAATGTTGTCAGCAGCATGGCTGAACTGGCGACCAATAATGATGCACTTCATGAAAAGACTATGTCTTCGATGGACATGACCACAGATATTAATACGCAAGTGGAAAACGTGGTGAACTTGGTAACGGAGATGCTTCAGTTGGTGCAAGAGTCCGTGGCAAGGGCGGAACAGAGTTCCGGAGATTTGGCTGATGTTATGGAATCCACTCATATGATGGTTCAGTTGTCCTCGGAAGTAGAGCGTGTATTAGTAGAGTTTAAGAAAGAGTTCGCAAGGGTGAAAGAAGAGACCGGTACTATCGTGGGTATTTCGTCCCAGACGAACCTGCTGGCGTTGAATGCATCTATTGAGGCGGCAAGAGCGGGCGAGGCCGGCCGAGGATTTGCAGTTGTAGCAGATGAAATCAGAAATCTCAGTATGGGAACGCAGACATCCTCCGGCAGAATTATCGACGCGCTGGATAATCTGGAAGAAACGGCTGAAAAGATGACGGAGTCTATTACTAAGACACTGGAACTGGTCAACGAGACTACCGAAAAACTGGGTGCTGTGAATCAGGGAGTTAGGGCGTTTACAGAAGATTCTAACCGCATGGGGCACCATATTACGGTGATTGATTCCGCAATGAAGGATGTAGAATCTGCCAACAGTATTATGGTTGACAATATGCAGCAGATTTGTGAGATTATGCAGACGATGACCCAGTGTGTTTCAGACGCGGGTGAGATATCCAAAGACATGCTTGCTAAATACGAAGAAACTTCCGATAATGTAAATAGAATCGAAGGTGTAGTTGGAAAACTGGTAGAGGAACTCAGTTAAGTATGAATTATTGAAAAAGGAAACCTGGCGAAGGTTTCCTTTTTTGGGAGGGACAGAATGAAAATTTTGGTTATCAGACATGGAGAATCCGAGGCGGATATTTTAGATGTGCATGAAGGGCGGGCAGATTTCAATCTGACAGAGAAAGGGCATAGTCAGGCACAGGCCATGGCGGAATATGTGAAAGAACACTACAAGGTGGATAGAATTTATGCCAGCCCCTTAAAACGTGCATTCCAAACAGCCACCCATTTGTCCGGAGAGGTTAATATTCCTATTATAACAGATGAGAAGTTGATGGAGTTTAATAACGGATTGATAGCAGGTCTGTCTTGGGAAGAAGCGGATGAAAAATATCCTTTTGTTCCCGATTTGCCCATACATGAAGCCGTTTATGAGCAGGAATCCAAATTAGAATTCCGATACAGGGCAGAGCATATATTTTCTAAGATACTATCGGAGAATGATAAGGATGCTACTGTGGCAGTTGTGTCCCATGGGGGAATGATTAATCAGCTCTATCATGCTTTTTTGCAGTTGCCGGTACAGTCAGGAGTGTTTTTTGGAACCGGTGATACAGGAATTCATGAATGGAGATTGAGAGAAAACGAAAGGGCAATTGTAAGAGCAAATTGCACGGAACACTTGGCAGGGATGGTGGATAAATGAAGATTTTACTGGCATCAATATTAACAGTCGCAATGATTGTAATAGGTATATGTATTTATAAAACGTATACGGAACAGCATAGATTGGCAAAGCTGGTTAGAAATATTTTAGTAATAGGATTGGGGATTGTACTTTTTAACCTGATAACCCTGTTAACGCATTATGAAACGGTTTGCCTGCTGGGTTATAGTGCCTATTTTGTGGCATCTGACTGGTTACTCTATTATCTTTTCCGATTTTCCATGGACTATATCGGATCTGATTTTGAGAAATGTGTTAAGAGAAAATTTATGTTACTTTTGCTGATAGTGGATTCGGTATCGCTTTTAATTAACAATGTGTATCCTTATCTTTACCGGTTAAAAGAAGTAATACTTTTTGGCGGAGAACAGTTTTATGAGTTGGAAGTGTCCAAATTATTTTACATTCATTATGGCCTTGTTCTCATGTTGGTAACTTTTTGCCTTATCAGTTTATTTTATGGGGCATTTACAGCGCCCACCTTTTACCGTAAAAAGTATTTATTGATTGCAGTCATTATGGTTATACTTGTGGTCTTAAATATTTTTACTCTTACATCAGCAATAGATGTGTCCGTAATTGGTTATGTCGTGGAAGGTATTTGTATTTATTACTGCGCTTTTGTCTATACGCCACAGAGGTTGTTGCAAAAAACTTTATTGCATGTGACAAAGGACATGTCGGTGGCATTGTTTGTGCTCGATATGGAAGGAAAAGTGTTATACAGCAATAATCTTGCAGAACAATTGCTTGATTCGGAAAAGCAGCTGATAAACGGAGAAGGAGTTCCCCTGGAAGAATGGTGCCGGGTGGAGTACATGGAAAACAAGGAAGAGTTTACCAGAGAGCAGACTTTTTACAGGGAAGATGAAGAGTTAATTCTTAAGATACAATTGCAGAGAATGGTTGATGGCCGAAAGCAGTTGCAGGGCGGTTATTTTGTAATTCAGGACAGAACTGAAGAAATTAATGCGCTGAAAAAAGAAAGATATCTTGCTACCCATGACGGTCTGACCGGTTTGTATAATAAACAATATTTCTTTGAAAAAGTGGAAAGATATATTAAGCGGAATCCAAATCAGGAATTGCTCGTTATTTGCACGGATATCAAAGAATTTAAAATAATTAATGACTTTTTGGGGACAAAAACAGGTGACCTGGTGCTCCAGAATGTGGCAGCAATGCTAAAGGAACAACTACCGAAAGCGATTTATTTCGGAAGATTGGGAAATGATGTCTTTTCGGTTCTCATGGCAAAAGAAAACTTTGCGGAATCTCTTTTTGAGAAAGAGGAAAGAGCAGCATATTTCGCGGGAATGAAAAAAGATGTATCTTTCCCTGTCATTAATTATGTCGGCGTTTATGAGATTGCAGAGCGGAATTTACCGGTTTCGGTTATGTGTGACCGCGCCCGTATGGCAATTGAAAAAATCAAGGGCGATTATCACAAACGGATTGCGTATTATGACAATGTAATCCGTGACAGAATAGTGCATGAGCAGGAGTTAATCAGCGACCTGGATGAGGCTATTTGGGAAGGACAGTTTAAAATGTATCTTCAGCCTCAAACCGATCAGCAGGGTAAGTTGCTTGGAGCAGAGGCGCTCATACGCTGGATTCACCCGGAAAAAGGTTTTGTCATGCCCGGTGACTTCATTCCTATATTTGAACGGAACGGTTTAATCTCAGATGTGGACAGATACATATGGGAATTGGCCTGTAAACAACTTCGCAAATGGAAAGATGAGGGAAGGGATGATTTATATATTTCCGTTAATATTTCTCCCAGAGATTTTTATTTTTTGAACGTGTATCAGATTTTTACGGAATTGGTGGAAAAATATGATATTGCACCCCAAAATCTAAAACTGGAAATTACGGAAACAGCAATTGTAATGGATTTCCAGAGGCAGCAGGAACTTATTACCAGGTTGCGCCACAACGGATTTGTGGTGGAAATGGATGATTTCGGAAGCGGTTATTCTTCCCTAAATATGTTGAAGGATATTCATGTGGATGTTCTCAAAATTGACATGGCGTTTTTGAAAAAGGCAGAAGATGAAGAGCGCAGTAAGAAGATTCTTCAGATGATTATCGGTCTGTCCAAGGAACTGGGAATGCCGGTTATTACAGAGGGCATTGAAAATGCAGATCAGGTGAAATTCCTGTCAGAGATGGGATGCGAGATGTTCCAGGGTTACTATTTTGCGAAACCCATGACTGTAGAAGATTTTGAACGGATCTATTTAAAATAAAAGAATAACGAAGGAGACACTATGATTTTTGAGACCCATGCCCATTATGACGACAAGGCATTTGATGAAGACAGAGAAGAATTAATCGGGCAGTTACAGCCTGCGGGTATCGGATGTGTGGTAAACATTGGTGCCAGTTTGAATTCCTGTAAAAAGACGATTGAACTGATGGAAAAGTATAACTTTTTTTACGGTGCTATCGGAGTACATCCAAGCGATACGGCGGAATTGGATGAAGAAAACTTTGCGTGGCTTTCAGAGCAGTGCCGGCGTGAAAAATGTGTTGCAGTTGGTGAAATTGGCTTAGATTATTACTGGGATGAGCCGGAACGTGAAATACAGAAAAAATGGTTCCGCAGGCAGCTTCGTCTGGCAAAAGAATTGGGACTTCCCGCGGTGATTCATTCCAGGGATGCTGCCCAGGATACCATAGAAATTATGAAGGAAGAACATGCAGAAGAAATCGGCGGCGTGGTTCATTGCTTTGCTTACACGAAAGAGACTGCGCAGATTTTCCTGGATATGGGATTCTATATTGGCGTGGGTGGCGTGGTTACTTTTAAAAATGGCAAAAAATTGAAAGAGACAGTGGAAGCTATTCCTTTGGAACGAATTGTGCTTGAGACAGACAGCCCCTATTTATCGCCGGAACCCAATCGGGGAAAGCGAAATTCCTCTTTGAATCTGCCTTTTGTGGTGGAACAGATTGCGGCAATTAAGGGAGTGTCACCGGAGGAAGTGGAAAGAGTAACCTACGAGAATGCGCTGAAGTTGTATGCGAAAATAAGAAAAAATATTGTTGAATAAAAGGTAATTATGTATTATAATAGCGTCACAGAATTCCTCTGCAAATCGGAGGAACTATATGAGCAATAAAAAGACGTTACAAGAACTTACAATCAAAGACAATTTTATGTTTTGTACAGTTATGAGTGATGAACAAAATTGTCGCGAATTTTTAGAGATGGTTTTGCAATTTCCAATCGAACGAGTGGAGGTAAGCAAGGAAAGAAGTTTCTTTTATCATTCGGATTTTAAAGGTGTTCGCTTAGACGTGTATGCAAAGGATGAGAAACGTACCCGTTATGATGTGGAGATGCAGGCTGTTAGGCAGGAGGCATTGACGAGAAGGGCAAGATATTATCATAGTCAAATAGATATGAATCTTTTGCGAACAGGTGCTAAATATTCAGAACTTCCAAACACATATGTTATTTTCATTTGTGATTTTGACCCCTTTGGAAAAGAAAAATATCGGTATACTTTTGAAAATCGATGCTTGGAAGATTTGAAAATTGGAACAGAGGATGGAATAAAGAGTATTTATTTGAGTACTTGCGGAAAGAATGAGGATGAAGAACCGGAGGGATTAGTAAAATTCTTAAGGTTTGTGAAAGCCGATCTGACCGAGAGTCGCTCTGATTTTAACGATGACTACATTAATCATCTCCAAAAAGCTGTGGAAGATGTAAAGCGAAGCAGAGAACAGGAGGAACGATATATGCTGTTTGAAGAACTGTTGGAACAGGAGCGTGCAGAAGGAAAAGCAGAAGGAAAAGCAGAATATATCCTTGCTCTTTTAAAAGAAAAGGGAACTATTTCTAAAGAACTTCGAGAACGAATTTCGAGCGAAGTAGATGTAAATGTTCTCGACAGCTGGTTTAAACTGGCAATCAAATCAACGTCAATTGAAAAATTTCAGGAAAATATGTAATCAAGGTGTATCTAAAAGCGGATATTGATTTTGGTAAATATTCACTTGTCACTATTCACATGCCCGCTCGGGCGATTATTCATTAATGAAGCAGAGGAATTCTGTTATAAGATTTGTTGCTCATATCAAAGCTCATATCAATTTCCTCAATTGTAATCCGAAATTACATATCTATGATTCCGGATACTCCTTTATTAAATAAATATATTACTGAAGAGAACGGTATGGATTTTCTCTTACAGATATTTGAGAGATCAGTTGGTTGGCTGGTCTCTT
>CAYRLN010000013.1:0-13240 GCA_964425065.1 uncultured Lachnospiraceae bacterium
TCCAATTCCTTTCCGGTGCGTGGTGGTACATTAAAACTAATCATATTGCCTCCTTTTAATTTGCTTCAAACAGCATAAACTTGTCATTGGCAAACTTCAGTTCATAATTAAAATCTCTTGCAAATGCGGCGATTAACGCAAGTTTTCTTGCGTCCACATCTTCTTCTCCGCTTAAATCTTCTTCTGTCATCCGCGTTCCGTAAGCGGCATCAAGAATAAGCACCGGCGCTTCTTCACCCGCCAGTATTTTTTCCCTGACTTTTTCCATATCCGCGCACATCACGGTATAATTATAAGACGGCAAATCCGGCCACGCGCTGATTGCGAAGGGCATCTCCAGATAATAGGACATCGCCGGAATATTACCGTAGAGAATCACTTCTTTTCCTGTCAACTGATTGTCCTTCACATATTGTATAATACCCTGAAGATTCTCTGCATGGAATTCATCCGTATACATTCCCTTAAGTATATCACTATTTTCCACTTTTGTGTGAAGATTTTTGCCACCGTCATTCTCCACAAATACGAAAGTTGTGCCAAACAGCAAACTCTGCAAAAGCAACATGGCTACAATCATGGCAACCAGTGCCTTGAAAGGATAACTGAACAGATAAAGTTTCTTTCCCCGGACATCAAATATTTTTGTAGCCGGAATCTTTTTAAGCAATTTCCAAAGCATCCATAAAATTACCGGTGCCCCAAAAAACAGATTGTTCATACTGGCATTTAGATGATTGTTGCTTCCCAGCGGCGTCAGTAATGCAACCAAAATCGTCAGGCCGCAAAGCAGCTTCTCCTGCCCCGTGGTTTTCTTGCTAAAGATTACATACACGCCCACAACAAGTCCCATGCTCAAAAGGCAAACCGCCCATTGGAACACGGACATAATCGTTGTGTAAGTATAATTGAACATATTTTGGTTCCTCAGCCAGTGAAAAACCAGTGCCATGCAACATACATATCCTACTTTTTTCAGTTTTACCAGGTGTTTCGGAATCACGGCAAAGCCGATAAACCCAATCACCATGAAAGGAACCATATGCGCCATCCATATGAAATTCTGCAAATAGTTTCTAATCTGGGACTCCACCATGGACATAACGGTGTAACTGCTTGCTTCCGAACTCATATCAAATAGCCGGAGAACTGCAGATACATATTCGCCTCCGCCATATTTCACACATATAAAAAGTAACAAGCCGCCAAATCCCATTAAAAATCCAAGTACACACCAGCCTGTCCATGCACAAATTTTCTTGAATTTCTTTTTGCTGATAATCGCATAGACCCAGACTCCCACAATAAAAGCAATCTGCGCCAAATTGGAAAACCGGACAAAAACATTCAATCCCAAAGCAACGCCCGCCACAACAAACCAGACATTCTTTTCTGCCGTCATGGCCTGATAGAGGCAGACCACTGCAACAAACATCAAAATATAGGTCAAATAATTGTACAAAAGCGCCGTCGGACACCAACACAGTCCAATGGCAATCACTTCACCCACAAACGCAATGATAGCCGGTATGCCTATTTTTTTTACAAAAAAATAATATCCTGCCAATGCCAGCGCACACACCGAAAGTCCGGTGTAAATATTGAGCCCCAACATCGAATCTCCAAAAGGCAGATGTGTCAATAAATTGCCCACCACATTGGACAAATAAGTACTGAACTTCCACATTGGATCCATTTGATCCATGTAGACAAAATTTGCATAATTATATCCGGTATCTCTCCATTCCACTCCATAACACACATGTATCAGAGGGTAAATAAAGAGCACAATGGGAAACAGAACCTTTTCACAAAAACCGGTTATTTTACTATTTTTCAACCGCTCCATCAATCCGTTTTTCCTCCTCGCCTCTTTGCCCCGCAAAAACAGCGTCCAACCGATTTATCACTTTTAAAACTCCTAATTTTCCAAGTATCGTACCAATCAGTTTAAAAAGTTGTGCCCGAAGCATATCTGCAACAACGCCCACCACAAACACTACCATTACGGCAAAAAGCCCATGGCAAACCACAGACATCGGGGTTTTTGCCTCTCCTGCCCCGAACCATCCGGGCCACAAGTAACGCACTTCTATCTGCTCGTGCAACAGATAAACACCAAAGGTATAGGGCGCAATCCGGCAGATAAAACGGGCCGCTTTTCCTTCCGGAATCCGAATATGGAAGAATACATAAAACAAAGCGACTGCCGCCAACAAATTCAAGATATGATTGTAATCATATGCCGCCTTCAAAAAATACTCAAAAACATTCCATTTCAAATAGCAGAAATGTACCAACATGGTTATGCCGAAAATGCAGACGCACCCAAGCACATACGTGCAAGCACTGATTTTCTTATTTTTGAAAAAGGAAATCCCATACAAGCGGATGTAAGCCGCCACCAGATAAACACACATAAACCAGACAGCGTCATATCCGAACTCATCCATTTCCAGGCGCACCGGCAGTATTGACTTGCCCACGGACACCAAAAGCAACAAGCCCGCAAGCACAAGCTGATGTTGTTTTTTATTCATATGATGAACCGCAATACCAAGTAACGGTGCAAAAAGATACATTGAAACATACGCCGTCAGAAACCAGTAATGCTCCATCTGCGTGGGGAATACATAATACAAGAGTTGATACGTGGTAATGTCCCCGGCTTCCAGAACCCCGATAAGCAAAAGCGAAACCGGAACGAATATACTGTAAAACACTGCCTGCAAAATCAGGCCAAGTAATCTGCTGACCTTAAATCGGGACTCCACCAAAAAATAGCCGCTGATCAGCATATACACATTGACTGCCACAATGGAAAACGCTTCCAGAAGCCATGCCGTGTAGCCACCGGCATTCATATCTTCCGTCAACGGAGAGAGCACTTCCCCCTTGCCCAAATAATGCAACATGATTACCATCATCATTGCAATAATTCTCAGCAATTCCATGTTTGCCATTCGATTTTTAACACGTACTTCCGACTGTTGCAAAGAAACCTCCGACATGTCGCCCTCCAGTTTATAACTCTACGCTTTTCCTATAATATTTCCCTGCACATTATCCGTTACCTTACTGATGATGTACTTAGGTCTTCCTTTTACTTCCTCATAAATTCTGGCTATGTAATGTCCGATTACACCCAGACTCAGCATAATGAAACCGCCAATAATCAGAATCAATAAAATAACCGTGGTAAACCCTTCCACTGCCGTTCCCGTCAGATACTTCACAAGTGTCTGGATTGCCAGTATAAAACTGAACAAAATGGAAACTACTCCCATAACCGTTACCAGCTGCAACGGCAAGGTGCTAAAAGACGTAGCGTTTGTAATCGCATATTTCATCAGAGAAACCAGGGACCATTTGCTTTCCCCAAACTGTCTCTCCTGTACCTCATATTCCACGGTGGTTGTATGAAATCCCGCCCAAAAAGTAAGGGCGCGGAAAAAAGTATTTCTCTCTTTCAGTTCCAAAAGAACGTTAACCACTTTTCTGTCTATCAATTTAAAATCCGAAGACGCATTCATGTCCATTTTAATCAACTTACTCATGATCTTGTAGAAAATGCCTGCAGACATTTTATAGCCCAGGCTTTCTTTTCCCCGGCTTGATTTAATGCCTTCTACCACCTCATAGCCCTGCTGCCACAAATTCCACATCTGCGGAATCACCTGAGGCGGATGCTGCAAATCACAATCCATCACAATACATGCGTCGCCGCAGGCAATCTGCAAGCCCGCAAAAATGCTGGCTTCCTTGCCAAAATTCCGGCTGAACTCCGCTCCCTTGATTTTCGGATTTTTCTCTGCAACTTTCAAAATCTCCTCATAAGTCTTATCCTTGGAACCGTCACTGACAAAAACAAGTTCGTAATCGATTTGTTCTTTTTCCAACAGTTCCCCCAGAACCTTTGCTGTGTTTGCAATATTCTGTTCTTCATTATAAGACGGTAAAATAATCGATAATAATGCCATGTATTACTCCTTCTCTTCTTCTGTTAGTGGAGGTTTTCTGTCTTAATATACATAACGCCGTCCACCACCCGGATTGAATTTTCTCCCGGAAAACTGTCCAGTTCTATATACTCCGGGGAATCATAGATTGCCGGCATTTCCGCCATATCAATGGGATTTATTTCCACTCCCAGATAGTGCTTAAAAAAGGCCATATAATTATCCGCCGTATACAGCAGGGAATCTCCGGGAATACCTATCAGCGAGCCGGTCACTTCCTGTGTAATATCCGTAACCGGAAATTGATCATCACTGACCACGCCAATCATGGCAACCGGAATCCCCGGATAGTACCCTTCTGTCTGTTCCATACGGTCCAACAACCGGAGACAATAGGCGTACGTCTTCTCATAGCGCTTTTCCAGATTGGAATAGGCAATATTGTCCACTACGGCATAGTTAAAAAACAAAACTCCGGCCGAAAGCAAAGCCCCCCACCTGGATATCGCATAGTGTTTGTCCTCTTTTTCCATATAACGGTCTATAAAACCAAGAGCACAAATCACATACAAAACCCACTGATAACGCATCAGCATATGATAGGTTACCCCGCGGGATATAATCAAAATAATACTGGTTCCCACCGGCAACACAATGCACAGCGCAAGAAGTATCACATAAAACCACGGACTCTTCCACAGTTTTTTCTTTTTCATCAGTTTTACCAGTGTAACCCCTACGCCAATCACCAAAAGCACTATGGCAACTGCCGAAAATACATTGTTGAAAACAACATGGCCTTTTAATGTAAAAACAACAAAATCAATAAAAATCGTCTTTATGACCGATATCAAATCAAGGCCCGCCACATTTCCCATATCACTGATACCCTGATAAGATGCCAGTTCTTTTCCTTGGATTATCAAGAGCACCTGCAAAATCACAAAATACAGCACCGCACCGAGCACGCCCATTCCGAGATAGGACAGCACATTCTTTACCTTTTCTTTAAAACTGTGTTCCTCCAAAAAAAACATCAAAACAGAATACACGCTGAGCAAAATGGCAAACGGCAAATACGCCTGATAAACACCCATACTGAAGGCAAGAAGTATCCCCCCTGCCACAAATCCTTTTTTCCTCTTCTTCGTGACTAAAACAGCAAGCACGGCAAAGAGCAGTCCCATCATGTAACCGTCCAGGGTAAACACATAGGCAAAGGTTGATGCCAGTGCCGGAAAAGCCGCCAAAATACCACTTGCAAGTACAATTGTACCGGTATTTCGCAGTTCCAGAATTTCAGTGATGGCGGCCGCCGCCACCCCCAAAAACACAAATCCCAAAAGCCCTATCAACCAGGGCAGCGTAAAATAAGAGGAAAATCCGCAGGCAACCGTCAAAAACCATCTGCCTGAGGTAATCATGTTCTGGTCAAAATACATACTGGCCAAGCCGTCATGATTTGGTATATCACTGAGCATAATGGGCATATGAATCAATACTCCCGACACCAGTGTTGTCAGAAATGCTATAATCCACTCTCTTTTTAACGCATCTTTTAATTTTCCCCAAACTTCAGCCGGACTTTTCATTTTCTCTCCAGTCTACGCTCAAAGCGCCAAATCATTAAATCTACCGTTTATTTTAACAGATAGTCTGCCAAAAATTCTCCTAAAACAACCTGTCCTTCTCCCGAAAGATGCAAAGCATCCGCCAGATAATCCTCTGCGTTGTCTTCCCAAATGCCACTGTTGTGATATGCATCCAAAAATTCAACCCCGAACTCTTTTGCAATCTCTTTTTCTTTTTCCACGTACTCCTCCAGCGTACCGCCGCCGAAACTGGTATCGTAGCACTTTCCCTCTCCGATTTCACAATAAATCGGACTCATTACTATGATACGCAAATCCGGATAGGTTTCTTTCAGAAGTTTTAAACTGCTGCGCAAAGCACCTGCAAAGGTACCCTTATCATAGGGATCATCCCCATTCTCCAATGCCTGTCCGGCATTATAATCATTGGTTCCGTGTTCTATAATCAATATCTGTGTCTGTCCAAAATCAATCCCGGACAATTCTTCCATACGGTCTTTGAAATAATCCAACGTGCTGTTATTGATTTCCTTGTAATAGTCCCCATACGCCATAGATGCCTTTTGGGCACCAAAATCCTCATAGCAGATTGCTTCTGCCAACTCTGCCATACACCACAGGGACGATTCTGTATACATATTTTCCCGCTCAACAACAGACATACAGGTTCCCCCGAAAGCCCCGTTGAATACTTTCATTCCTGTTTTTTGTTCAATAATCTCCGTGCAGTGAAGATTGTATGTTCCGTTTCCGATTATACTGTCTCCCAAAATGACAACATCATATTTTTCTTTCGGCTGTCCCAAGGTACATAATAAAATCAGGATACACACCACTACTGCGCCCGATATTCCCCAATAAAGCCCTTCTTTTTTCATTCTGCTCTCCGATTATTTCAAAATCTTTCCTTCTTCTACGCGATATACCATGTCGCATTTTTCGATTGTCTGCAACCTGTGAGCAATAATAATTAAAGTTTTTTTGCCGTGTAATCTGTTGATGGATTCCATGATGGCAGCCTCGGTGTCATTGTCCAAAGCAGAGGTTGCTTCGTCCAGAATCATCACTTCAGGGTCTCCGTAAAGAGCTCTTGCAATACCGATGCGTTGACGTTGTCCTCCGGATAATCTGATTCCGCGTTCGCCGATTCCGGTATCCAGTCCTTCCGGAAGTTTCTTTACAAATTCATCTAACTGTGCCTCTTTGAGCACCTCCCAAATTCTCTCTTCGTCTATTTCCTCGTCCGGCACACCAAAAGCCACATTATGTCTTATGGTATCATCCAGCATAAAAATCATCTGTGGAATATAACCTACGTTTTTCAGCCACGCCCTATAATGCTCTTTCACGTCCACTCCATCTGCATAAATGTGTCCGCTCTTCACTTCCAACAGTCCCAGCAAAATATCTACAATCGTAGTTTTTCCCGCACCGGAAGTTCCCACAATACCAACTGCTGCACCCACGGGTATTGTCATATCCGCATGGTCGAAAATCAGTTTTTCCGTTCCGGGATACGCATAAGTAACATCTTTCAGTACAATTTCATTTTTGATCGGAAGTTTTTCCTCTGTGTCTGCAGCGAAAGACATATCAATATTTTCTCCACTGATTTCCTCCTGCAAATGGTCTGTAACTCCCATAAAGAAGGGTTCAAAGTAAGTAATATTGTTAATCTGGTTATTGATTCTGTTCACGCAGGGAAGCAGTACTAACGCAGCCGCAGCAAATGCCGTCAACGTCTGCATCATATCCTCGGAACTGACACCCGACATAATCATAATCAGCAAATAACCAATCATACAGATTACACAAAATGTTTCAATAAAAAGTTTCGGAATGTTATTGTACAGGCTATACTTTTGAACCGCTTCCACATAACCTTTTCCGCAGCTCACATACGCTTCCACAAAATATTTTTCTTTGCCTGCAATTTTAACTTCCTTTATTCCCTGCACCGTCTGGGAAATCCACTTAAACAAACCGCTGTAGTAATTCTGGTTGTCCTCTCCCGCTTTATGCAAAATAGGTTTCAACACCTTCTTGATAATCCATAAAAGGAGTAACATAACCGTGGCAAGAAGCAACGTCATTCCCACATCCTGTGCCAGACAGTAGAACACAAGAAAAACAAAAATAATCCCGTCTGAAATCAGTTGAAGCAACGATAAAATCAGTGCATACATATTATTGACATCAGACGTAATACTTCTTTGTACCACTGCAGTATCCGCATTTAGATAAAATTCGTAACCGCGTCTCAAATAATTTTTCATCATCCGCTCAGATGTACGGAACTGATTGGTATAAACAAAAGCAAACGTAGCCTTCTGCTGGAAATACAGAAAAACGTTTTTTACAATGAAAATACCGATAAGTCCAAGCATAATCAGCACCGTAAAACGCTGTTTTGAACCACCGCCCAGCAACTCATATAAGGTGTGGACCATGGCACTGTTTTCAACAGCATCCGCATCCATAACCACATTTACAACCGGTACAATCATTCCCACTCCGGCAACCTGAAGTCCTGCTCCGATAACCATCAGAATAATCAGAAAGACCATCGTTCTTTTTTGTTTCTTATCTAAGAGTACCGACAACTTTTTAAAAATCTTTTTCATTCTCTATCTACCTTTTCCACTGTAAAGTTACCCATAATTGTCTATTATTATATCATTTTCCCTTATAAAAGGCAAAACCTTTTACTCTTGTTTCCCACCCGCGATTACTATATAATGTTAGTAGTTTTAAATTCAAAGGAGCAATTATGAAAAAACTCAATCATATAAGTAAAAAATGTGCGCTTCCCCTTTTATGGATCCTGTTCGCGCTGTACGGTGTCAGTTGCTTATACCTGTATTATATGCAATCCATCCAGCCTTTGGATTACAACAACAGGTACTTCCAGTCAGACCTGCCCTACCATCTCAGTATGATCCTGGAGGATAACTGGTATTACAGTTTTACCGCATACGCCTATCAGTTTTTCAACCTTCTGACTCCGGGCAGTACCGTATTGACTGTAATCTTCCTGACAATCGTTACATTGGCGACCGTCCTGCTTACGGAAAAGTTGCTGCGTGTTCTCTTGGGAAACGGGAAATTAAGTCCCGCATCCTTGGGCGGTGCACTTGCTTTAAACATGGTTATGCCCTTCTTCCTCGAAGCGGCCGGCATATACCGGTATGTCAGTTACCAGTCCGGAAATCTGTGGCACAATTCCACCTATCTTTGTATGAAGTTAGGCGCTATTGCCTCCATGTTGCTTTACCTGAAAATTGAGGAGAACTATGCAGAAAAAATTTCCTTGAAAAATTGGTTGTATTTTGCCATAACACTGATTATTACGACCGGAATAAAACCCAGTTTTCTAACCGTATTCGCACCGGCAATGGCTCTGAAACTGTTATGGGATTTATTCCATAAAGTTCCCTTTAAGCAGATCTTCCTTTTTGGTTGTGCCGTTTTGCCCGCCTGCGGCGTTGTCCTATGGCAAAATGCCGTATTATTTGGTGAAGAAACCGGTCAGGGGTTCGTCTTCAATCCCTGGTATACTTTTTCACTCCACGCAGACAAACCCAAACTTGCAGTCCTCTGCTCCATTGCCTTCCCTTTAGTAATATTACTATTCTCTGTTACAGAGTTGTTAAAAGATAGAAAATTTTTCTTTACATGGCTTATGACAGGTATCGGTTTTTTGGAAGCGTTACTTCTTGCAGAGTCCGGAAGCCGTTCCCGGGACGGCAACTTTTTGTGGGGATATTGTTTTGCAATCTTTTATGTTTTTGTGGTGAGTTTTCCCAAGTGGTTAGCCCTTTGGAAGAAACCGGGACACAAGTGGTTGTATAAAGCGATGTTCCTTATCGCAGGAATTGTTTTCCTCTATCAGTTATATTGCGGTATTTATTTCTTCCTAAGACTGCTCGGCGGCGAAACGTATTTCATGGTACTATAAAAAAGGACAGGGAAAAGGGGTCTATCACCGTTTTCTCTGTCCTTTGACTCTTTTGATTTAGTGCAACCGGTAAACAGCCACCTTTTCGCTTCTTCCCAGTTCTTCATAGGAAGCTTCGGCGCAGGCCTCATCTAATTTACCGCCTACAGGCACCGCCAGATATCTGCTCTTTAAACTCTCCAAATTTTCTGCCACAAAATCTCCTTGGCAACAACTGATTCCAAATCCGGCCGGCACTGCATACAGTTCCTGCCAGTTCATCATCTCCACTTCCCCGTCCACTTCATCGGAAAGCGTCCAGATAATCACGTTGTCAAAACCGGGGACGTCTTCGGTTTCAAGCACCATTTTTTCCGACATCTTCTTTTCCCACATGGCAAGAGTTTCCTCTCTCTGCCCGTCCCGATACGGGATTTGTTGCTCGGCCTTCCCCGCTATCATCACCATGTAAAGATATGCGAATATGCCGGCAGTCAAAATGGTTCTTCTGTAAAACCTTGTTTCCATGATTGAAAGCACAAATATACCCAGAACCACAAATGTCAGGAGGTGCCTTCCGCCCTGCAAAGGCTTATACATCAAAAGCACCGCCAATAAGATCCCCAAAAAACATATGGTCAGCGGGAGATGAATCTGTAGTTCCTGCCACTTTTTCTTGCGATAATCCGAAAACGCCTGTATTCCAAACAATACCATCAGAATACAGAATCCGGAAAACTGGGTTCCCGTATAATATCCGGTTTTAAAACCTTCCACCATCATCCCCAGAACCGTTTTGCCGGCATCCCACAATTTATATGGGGTATACTTTATTCCTGCCCAAATTCCATCTGTGAAAAAGACGGTTATGAAAGTCGTATCAAACAACGGATTAAAATATGCCGCGGCAAGATAATGATTGATTGCCCAATAGCATACACCTGTCACTCCCAGAACTGCCGCCATAAGCACGCTTCCCCATACCCGGTTCTTCTTATACCAGAACCATATGGGAAAAATCATGAACAAAAGCAGATAAGGCCGCATCAGTGTCATTACCGATGCCATGACCGTAAGCACTGCCAATTTCCAATTCCGTTCCTCCCTGACATAACTGATGGCAAGAGAGGTTAAAACAATTACCATGGCAAAACAAAGTGCTTCCGGCATATAGGATAATATATATCTGGTCATGGGTGTAAATGTAAAATACAATACCGCGAGCATCAAACACTGTTTTAATTTGGGGCGCACCAGATATACAAACAAAAATACCGCTATCATCATTACAAAGATATTGCAGTAAACCGGAGACATCTCATTCCAGCCAAACAAAAGCCCCCACAAAAGCCATGGAAATATTAACACAGGACTCCACGCCGCGAAAGAAAGTTTCAAAGCCTGGCTTTCATTAAACCCAAAGTAACCTTGCGGAAAACCATATTGCAAAATACTTTCCACCTGCTTGTAATAAAAAAGTTCATCGTTCCACTCCGATGCCGGCATATAAACATCACTCAGACTCTTTCCGTCCAGTGCACATGTAATCACGCAGCAAAGCAGCGGCAGAAACATCATTACAAGGGCCTTTATGAAGTTTTGATACTTCACTACCCAGTCGGGCAATTTAATTTCCTTCCACATTCTTCCAATCCTTCTGAGACCTAGATTTCCTTCTTCTCCACATTAATCCTCTCACGGATTACATACTGAGGGGAATTGTTCATGCTGATGTAAATTCTTCCAATATACTCTCCAACCAGTCCCAGCATGACCATAATCATACCTCCAAAGAACACAATGGCGGCCATCATGGAACTGAAACCGAGAGGCACCTCGGGATTAATAAATTTCTTTATAACAGTATAAATGCCATAGATAAAACCGATGCCGGCGCATCCCACACCAATCGTGGTAGCCAGTCTGAGGGGCAAAACAGAGAAGGCTGTAAACCCATTGAGCCAAAGGCCCAACAATTTTTTAAAGGTATAACCGGAATGTCCCTCTTCACGCTCCCTGTGGTTCACCGGAACATTCACTACATTTTTGGTTGTACGCAACACCAAACCTATTACATAGGGATAGGAATTCTCGTAGCGGATCATATCTTCCACAATAAATCGCTGTACCGCAAAGTAACTGGAAACATATAACTCCTTGGGTTTTCCCAGCATCACCCTTGTCATCCAATCATTGACTTTGCTTCCCAAGTTGCGGAACAGGGAATGTTGCTTATGTTCATAACTGGCATATACTGCATCGTACCCCTCTTCCAACTTCTCCAGCAACTTACCCACTTCA
Organism: uncultured Lachnospiraceae bacterium; assembly: GCA_964425065.1. Classification (GTDB taxonomy): domain Bacteria; phylum Bacillota; class Clostridia; order Lachnospirales; family Lachnospiraceae; genus Acetatifactor. Next base: position 11,790 of record CAYRLN010000013.1, read on the forward strand.
TCCGCAGGGGTTTGGCCGTCATCATCCAGACACACTACATAGTCCCCTTCCGCATGCCGCAAGCCTGCCATAAGTGCTGCATGTTGCCCAAAATTTCTTGCAAAATTAATTCCTCTGACAAATTCCTTTTCTCCGCACAATTTGCGAATCGAGTTAAATGTACCGTCCGGGGAACAGTCATTAATCAGAATAATCTCATACCCATAGGTCCCCATTCCATTCATGGTTTCTTCAATTTCACTTACCACATGACCAATGGTGTTTTCCGAACGATAGCACGGAATAACAAAACTTACTTTTTTCATTGTTTTTCCTCTCCAATCACTGCCATTAGCAGCATATCACGGTACTTTCCGTCAATACAAACCTCATCTTTCAGATGTGCCTCCCGCAAAAAACCCGCTTTTTCGTAACTTCGGATTGCCTGAAGGTTATCTGCGAAAACCCGCAAAAATATTTTGTGCAAAGCCAATTCTTCAAATCCGTATCTCAGCATCAGCTTAGCCGCGCCGGCTCCCACTCCCCTGCCTCTGGCAGAAGCTTCGCCGATAAAAATCCCGTACTCACCTTTCTGATGAACCCGGTCAATATCCCTGATATAAACCGAACCCAATGCCCGGTCCGTGTCTTCCTCACAGATCATCATTTGCACCACTTTGCCCGGCTCCACCATGTTACGGATCCAATTTTCATGGGATTGCCTTGTGAACAATTCCTGGTATATAAAATTCTTTCGGACCTCATCCTGATTACGCCATCTTACAATATCATCCGTATCCTCATATGTCATAGGCCGCAGGTAGATGTTCCCGTCGCTGTATTTTTTCTGCATATAACTACTCACCCTTATTTTTGTTATAAATCTCTTCCACACAATTCAATCTATACTCGAAATCTCTTCTTTCTTTTGCCGCAAGTTGTGACAAAATCATCCCCGAAAAGAAGGATTGAATCGCCGCCAGCACCATAAAACCGCAAACAATCAGTGTGGGAAATTTAGGTACCAAACCGGTCTGAATATATTCAATCAAAATCGGAACAAAGAAGGCTGCCGCCACCAAAACCAATACCATACTGATTGCGCCGAAAAAGCCAAACGGTTTGTAATTTTTGAACAGCTGGACAATCTTACGCAGAACTTTAGCCCCGTCACTAAAGGTATTCAGTTTCGATTCACTTCCCTCCGGTCTGTCGCGGTAATCCACTACCACATTTTCTACCTGCATTTTATAGTTTACGGCATGAATTGTCATCTCCGTTTCTATTTCAAATCCGGCAGAGATTACGGGAAACGTTTTTACAAATTTATAATTAAAAGCACGGTATCCGGTCATGATATCCTTGATATCGGAGCGGAACAATTTATTTATGGAAAAGCGCACCAAACTGTTTCCGAAATTGTGGAAAGGACGCTTATTTTCCGTAAAGTATGTGGACGAGAGTCTGTCTCC
>CAYRLN010000014.1:0-13040 GCA_964425065.1 uncultured Lachnospiraceae bacterium
CGATTTCACTATATGATTAATGGCAATTACATAACCGATATAACTGAACAGCAAAATTGCGAATTGGATTGCAAAGTTGGCAATATCCTGTCCGGTATTCATTCCGTTCAAATAATTTCTTACAATAGAAAAAATGATTACCGCCATGGAAGCAATCCCGCAACGCAGGATAAAATTCCTTTTCTTGTAAATAATCAACATACTTACAAGCGGCAATATATAGGTAAAGGTCAATGTTCCCACGGATGTTACCATTATGTACAGGTATAACAGACCAAAGCCCACACCTACAATATCGTGATATAACTCCGTGTGCCATCCTTTTACCTTCAGTACGATAAGACCGATTATAAAGGGTACCCAGGCTATCAACTCCATAAGGAGATAACTTTCCAGTGAGCGGGTACCGCGGGTTACCTCTGTAATGTAGGTTAGAGAAAGAACAATGGTCATGGCAAGCCACATACCCATCGCTTTGATGTTTGCACTTTTGGCAAAATACTTTTCGTTGTACTCCATACTGCTCCCTCCGATTATCAAATCCGACATATAGTACTATTGTACCATACCCTCTGTCTGTTTTCCATACTTTTTTGCGTTCCGGGTTTTCACGACAAACAATAGCAAAACCGTCAACGCGATTCCTACAGCCAGACTGATAACCGCACTCTTTGTAAAGCCTGCGACAATGTATGCCACAAAAGAAATCGCTGCCACCAAAAGCGCATAAGGAAGCTGGGTGGAAACATGACTCATATGCTCACACTCTGCTCCCGCAGAGGCCATAATGGTGGTATCGGAAATAGGCGAACAGTGGTCGCCGCAAACTGCACCTGCCATGCAGGCAGAAATGGAAATGACCATCATTGTATAATCGCTCTCCGCAAAAACAGCCACTACAATGGGAATGAGGATACCGAAGGTCCCCCAGCTTGTTCCGGTTGAAAAAGCAAGAAAACATGCCACGATAAATACAATGGCAGGCAAAAATGCAAGCAGGCTTTCCGCACTTCCCTGTACCGCATTTGCCACAAATTCCTTTGCGCCAAGGCTGTCCGTCATGGCTTTCAATGTCCACGCAAAACTTAAAATCAAAATAGCGGGAACCATAGCCTTAAAACCTTCGGGAATACATTCCATACACTCTTTCAGTTTCAAAGTTCTGCGGAGCATATAATAAACAAAGGTAATTAGTAACGCCACAAAACTGCCCAGCATCAGGCCTACGGAAGCATCACACCCGGAAAATGCGGTGATAAAATCCACACCCTCAAAAAAACCGCCGGAATAAATCATACCGATGACACAGCATACAATCAATGCGGCGATGGGAATAATCAAATCGATTACTTTCCCTTCCTTCCCGCTCTTCTTTTCCGCTACTTCCTCCACCAGTTCATTCATCTGCTCCATAGCCGCTTCTTTGCTCCTCATGGGGCCGAAATCTACTTTCATAATTACCAAAAGCACCATAAAAAAGATGGTCAAAAGAGCATAGAAGTTAAAAGGAATCGCCTGCAAAAACAGTGTGAAACCGTCATCCCTTTCCACGGAACCGGTCACTGCCGCTGCCCAGGATGAAATCGGTGCAATAATGCAGATAGGTGCTGCCGTTGCATCGATGAGATATGCCAGTTTTTCTTTGGATACTTTATGTTTTGAAGTGACGGGCCGCATCACACTTCCCACTGTCAGGCAGTTGAAATAATCATCCACGAAAATCAAAACGCCCAGAGCGATTGTCATAAGCTGTGCTCCGGTCTTCGACTTGATTTTCTTTGCCGCGAAGCGCCCGAAGGCCTCGGAACCGCCGGATTTGTTCATGAGGCAGACCATTACCCCCAGCAGTATAAGGAAAATCAAAATACCTACATTATACGCATCGGTAAGCACTGATACAAATCCGTCGTTAAACATATGCAAAACCGCCGTCTCCACATTAAAGCCGGCATAAAACAGTGCTCCCACCAAAATACCTACAAATAAAGAACTATAAACCTCTTTGGTTACCAGCGCCAATACAATCGCAATCAACGGTGGAACCAACGCCCAAAATGTTGCGTACATTTCACTACCTTTCCGGTTGCTAACCGTCCTCTCTAAAATAATCATTCACTGTAAAACGTTATAATTCATTACATAATTCCTGCATGGTTTTTTTGTAAATAGGATGCCTTAAATTCGGCGCAATTTGAGCCATGGGAATCAATACAAAATCTCTGTTTTGCATATCTACATGGGGAATAATCAGCCTCTCATCCTCGTACACCAGATTATCATACAGCAAAATATCCAAATCCAACGTGCGGGGACCCCATCTGAGTGTTCTCACTCTTCCCTCTGCGGTTTCCAACTCATGAAGATACTCCAAAAGTTCCGTGGGGGTAAGTAATGTTTCTATTTCCATTACGCCATTTAAAAATTCATCCTGCTCCACGCCGCCATAAGGCTCCGTAGCGATGAAATCACTGACTGTCTGCACCATGATGTGGGGATGGGCTTTCATCCCTTTGATTGCATTTTGGATATGTTGCTTTTTATCCCCCATATTGGAGCCGAATGCAACGTACACCTTATGCCATCCCCTTTCAATGGCAACGGAAACACTTCCGAAGGGAAGTCCGATGGGCGCCTTTGGCTTTCTGATTTCCAACTTTACCTTCTGCACCAACGGATACGTCAGTAAAATTTCTTCCGCCACGTTTTCCGCCACCGTTTCAATTAACTTCCAAGTATTTTCCTTCATAATCCGGTTAATCAGATAACAGACTTCACCGTAGTGCGTAGAATACTCCAGTTCATCTGTCTGTCCCGCTTTTCTGGTATCGGTATAAAGTGTGGCATTCACATAGAAAGGTTGTCCTTTCTCATTTTCCTCCGGAAACACTCCGTGGTAGGCATACACTTCCAATTCTCTGATTCTGATTTCATCCATAAAAAATACCTGTACCTTTCTAACGCCTAAGTGCCTCCGCCATACGTACCGCCCGCGCATTTTCTTTTATGTCATGAACTCTTACAAACATACAGCCCTGCTGCACCGCAAAAACGGTAGTCACCAGAGTACCTTCCACCCTTTGCTGTGCCGGCAAATCCAAGGTTAACCCGATCACCGATTTCCGGCTGGTTCCCAAAAGCAAAGGATAGCCCAAAACTTTAAGCTCCGATAAAGCGGCAATCACTTCCAGATTCTGCTCATAAGTTTTCGCAAACCCCACGCCCGGATCTAACATGATTTTATCATCCGCAATACCTGCCCTTTTTGCCAGATAAATACTGTCTGCCAAATCCGCTGCCACATCCTGCATAAAATCCACATAATCGGTATCCTTCCGGTTGTGCATCAGACAGCAGGATACGTTATTTTTTGAAATAACATCTGCTATTTTATTGTCATACTTCAGTCCCCAGATGTCATTGATCAAATCCGCCCCTGCATCAATTCCCGCCTGCGCCACCCCGGATTTATAGGTGTCTAAGGAAACCGGGATATCGAAATGTTTTTTCACGGCCCGGATTATCGGTACCACCCTGGCAATCTCTTCTTCCTCAGAAATTTGGGTATACCCCGGTCTGGTGGATTCTCCTCCTATATCGAGAACATCCATGCCCTCTTCTATCATCTGCTCCACTCTTTTTAGTGCCACATCTTCCCTATTCCACTTTCCGCCATCCGAAAAGGAATCCGGTGTCACATTCAGGATGCCCATGATATATGTTTTTCCACTGTCCAAAAAAGTCCTGTTTCCGATTTTCATATGCACCCTCTCTTTTCTTTCCCCATTCCCCTTTGGCTCTGCCGCCTTGGGTCCTATATTTGTCACACCTTGATATGCAGGTTCTTTTTGTCATTTTTCCAATTGCATTCTTTCTCTGCCTTGCAGGCAAAGCAGGCACGGCTCAACTTGTCCGCACGGTACAAAATCCCCCGAAGCGAAGCCTCCGATGCCACCTCTTTATCCCTGTGTGAGGCTATTGCAGATATAATAACATCTGTTTCTTTATCATCAAACCCGCATTCCCGTAGTATTTGGTGGGCTCTGCGGGCACCGGCCTGTTCATGGGGTGTTCCGTCTGCATACTGGTCATGCCTGCCGATATCGTGCAAAAGTGCTGCCGCATAAATCCATTCCTTCTCAATTCCGTGCCCTTCCTCCAGATTAATAATCCATCCGATTCTGGCCACATCCATAAAATGCACCATATCATGATGGCAGAAGGGACGATCCACTTCTGCCATTTCATTCCTTTTTAGATTTTCAATAAATAAATCATGATTTAATATTTTGTTTATTCGTTCCATCTTATTGTTTCACCATCTGCCAGAACCGGTTCTGTAACATTTCATCCTCCGCGAAGGCACCTCTTACCGCCACGGTCACGGTTTTGCTGCCGGGCTTCTTAATCCCACGCATAGTCATACACATATGCTCTGCCTCCACCATAACCATTACCCCTTTGGGATTTAAGTTTTCCATAATGGCATCCGCAATCTGCGCATTCATCTGTTCCTGAATCTGGGGACGTCTTGCGAATACTTCCACCGTTCTTGCCAGTTTACTTAAGCCTACCACTTTTCCGTCCGGAATATACGCCACATGGGCTTTTCCGTAGAAGGGCATCAAATGATGCTCACAGGTGGAATAAAACACGATATCTTTTTCCAAAACCATCTCGCTGTTGTCTACGTGAAAGGTCTTTGCCAGATGCTCCGCCGCGTCTTCATCCATTCCGCCATATATTTCTTCATACATTCTGGCAATGCGCTGGGGAGTTTCTAAAAGTCCCTCTCTATTCACATCTTCTCCGATTCCCTCTAACAGAAGTTTCACTGCCTGTTCGATTTTATTTTTGTCTACCATGGTTTCCACCGCTCTTTCTTTGATTTGCCTTACTGCGTTGTGCCACTAAATCCATCAGTCTGCCCTGGTAAGACAAGGATCCGAAACTGATGATGACATCATCCTTCCCGGCAAGCAGATAGGCAATCTCCACAGCCTCCTCCAGACTTCCTGCAGCGGTCACGTTCGGGTGATAGTCCTTCACCGCCTGTGCCAACTCCATTGCAGGCAGAGCCCTTGGATTATCCGGCGTGGTTATGGTTATGATCTGATCCGCATACGCATAAGTTTCTGCGATAATCTTCTCATACTCCTTGTCTTTCAATACCCCCATTATATAGACAATTCTTCTATTTGTAAAATAAAACCTTATGGAATCTGCCAGTTTCTTTGCCGCGTCCTCATTGTGTGCTCCGTCCACCACAAACATAGGTTTCTTTGCAATCACACTGAAACGGCCCGGCCATTTGGTCTCCAAAAGTCCTTTTCGCAAATGTTTTTCGGAAATGTGCAGCTCATCCAGCACCTTTATCACTTCGACAGCCAGCACGGCGTTGTCAATCTGATGCTTTCCGGCAAGGGAGATTGCCAAGTCCTTGTAACCGCCGTAATGAAATTTCTGTACCTCCATGCCATAGCGGATTTTCTCTGCCCTTCCCGGCTCCGCAATGTAGAGGGTACTCTCTTTTTCCTCTGCCTTTTCCCGGATAACCTCCATGGCCTCCGGCTCCTGGGGCATGGTCACGATGGGACATCCTTCTTTGCATATCCCCGCTTTCTCCGCTGCAATCTCTTTTACGTTTTTTCCGAGAAACTTCATATGGTCCATGCTGATGGATGCCAACACGCTAACCAAAGGCTGCTTGATTATATTGGTGGCATCCAGTCTTCCGCCCATTCCGGTTTCCAACACCACCACATCACATTTTTCTTCCAGAAAATACAAAAAACAAAGCGCCGTCTCAAACTCAAACTGGGTGGGATGCGGATTTCCTTCTTCCACCAGTTCCTCGCAGGCAGCCTTTACCTTCTCCACATAAGCAACCAGCTTGTTTTGGCTGATTGGTCTTTGATTAATTTGTATTTTTTCTCTATATTCAAAAATAACAGGTGATATATATCTTCCGCACTTATAGCCCGCACACTGCAAAATAGTGGAAAGATACGCTAAAACCGATCCTTTTCCGTTTGTCCCCGCAATGTGAATGACCTTCAGTTTGTCCTGGGGATTCCCCAGTTTGCCACACAAGTTCTCCATATTGGTCAGTCCCGGAACAATACCATAAGTACTTAAATTCTCCAGATATTCCATGGTCTGTTTGTAATTCATCCTTCTCACCTGCTTTCCAAACAAAATCAAAATTAAATGCATATGCCGCACTGCTTTCGGACATAATACACATCATGAAAACACTATTTAAAAACTTTATCAAATGCGGCATCTTCGGCTGGTGCATGGAAATTGTCTTCACTGCACTGGATTCCTTAAGACGCCGGGATTTCAAATTAAAAGGGACAACCTCCCTATATATGTTCCCCATTTACGGCATGGCGGCCTTACTGACTCCCCTTTTTCACCTGATGAAAGGAAAGCCGGTTATAAGCCGTGGTTTAACCTATGCCGGAGTCATTTTTACCGGAGAGTATATCAGTGGTTCTCTCCTTACGAAAAAAACACTGTGCCCTTGGGATTATCATCGCTCCAAGTGGAATATCAAAGGCATTGTCCGGTTGGATTATCTGCCCTTTTGGGCCATAGCGGGGTTGCTGTTTGAAAAATTGTTATCACGCTCGTGATTTGCTTTGTCCCTGCGCATCTTCTTCATTAATATGATATAAAGAATCCAGAAGAAAATACCGGTAACCAGCCATGCGCTGGCGTTGGCGAAGCATACCCCCACATAACTGAGCATACGTGTGGCAATAAATGCCGCCACACATCTGCATAAAAGTTCTACCACGCCGCCCAGCATGGGAAGCACTCCGAAGCCGCAACCCTGCAGCAGGTTCCGGAATATGAAAATCATGCCCAGCGGAATAAAACAGCTTCCGCAGACAAGCATGTAGATTCTGGCATATTCGTATACCACATCTAAATTCTCTGTCACAAACAACCGGATGGCAAAAGGTAAAATTTGCATGACCACACCAAATATCATAATTGAATATATGGCCGACATCACATTTGCGACTTTCACACCTTTACTGATCCGGTCCAAATCATTGACACCTCTGTTCTGCGCACCATAAGTCGCCATTGTCACACCCATTGCCGCAAACGGCTGTGTTACCAGCGATTCCACTTTACCGGCCACGGAGTAAGCTCCTACCAGGGTTGAACCCAGCAAGTTAAGCGCAGACTGAACCAAAATCGTTCCGACTGCCGTGATGGAATATTGAAGTGCCATGGGCAGTCCGACGGAAAGCTGGTTGCGCATACATTGTCCGTCCGGTTTCCAATGTTTCTTTTCCAAATGCAGTGTAGGAACTGCTTTCATTATATAAAGGAGACACAACACCGCGGATACTCCCTGGGATATGATGGTCGCATAGGCGGCACCTGCCACTCCCCAATTACAGTTTACAATAAATACAATATCCAGTACCACATTCAAAATAGCGGAAATAACCAGGAACACAAGGGGCAAAACACTGTTTCCGATGGCTCTCAAAATGCTGGCAAGAAAATTATAAAAAATACTAAAACACATGCCCAGGCAAATAACCATAATATATTCTTTTGCCATGGCATACATATCCTCCGGTGTATTCATGGCCGTCAAAAGCATATCCATGCACAAGGCACTGACAACGGTCATTACCGCAGCCACAATACCGGCCAAAATCGCTGCACTTGCCACACTTCTCTTCATGCCCTGCAAGTCTCCGGCACCATACCTTTGTGCCGTTTGCACCGTAAAACCCGTAGTCAATCCCTGGGCAAAGCCCAAAATCAAAAATGATATGGTTCCGGTAGACCCCACTGCCGCCAAAGCCTGCAGACCAACATAACGGCCTACAATAATCGTGTCTACCATACTGTAAAATTGTTGAAAAATATTCCCAATAATAATCGGAACTATAAACTTTGCAATTAACTTTGCCGGGCTACCCTTAGTCATATCAAGTTCCATACTGTTTCCTCCCGCCAAAAAGACGGGGCACATGCCTCCCCGCCTTTTACGCTTTTCATTTTTCCTTTTCTATTTCTGCATCATCGATATCGGCCATCTCACCGGCTCCGATATTCAGAGCGTTGCGCTTAGAATTCTTTACATGTTACCCCTATTATAGTAGATAGTGCCGTGATATGCAAAACATTTTATTTCATTTCATTAAATTTGCTTAATTTAACGATTGAATCAAAAATGGGGTTGTGTTATCATAGGTAAAAGAGTATTTTAGGAGGCCGATATGACTGCTAAAGAATGTATTAAAGGACGTAGAAGTATCCGTAAATTTCAGGACAAGCCGGTTTCTCATGACGTGCTTTCCCAGATTGTGGAGACAGCATCTTTTGCTCCCAGTTGGAAAAACACTCAAATTACCCGTTACATTGCGGTGGAAGGTGATTTAAAAAACAAAATTGCTTCCGACTGCACTACTCCTTATCCCAAAAATGGGGAACACATTGCAGGTGCACCTATGCTGATTGCCATCACTGTCCTCAAAAACAGATGCGGTTACGAGAGAGATGGTTCCTTTACCACTCCCAGAAAAGATACCTGGCAGATGTTTGACGCAGGTATTGCCACACAGAGTTTTTGTCTGGCAGCCCATGAATTCGGACTCGGCACTGTTATCCTTGGCATCTTTGATGAGGCGAAGGCTGCTGAGTATTTGGAATTACCCGAAGATCGTGAATTAATCGCATTAGTTCCCATCGGCTATCCCGCAGAGGAGCCCACTGCCCCCATGCGCAAGACCGTGGAGGACTTACTGTCCTATAAATAAACCATGAAATCGAAGATATATTGTATCTTCGATTTTTTTCGGGAACAGATCCCTTCACACTCTAACCATATCATAAACAAAGGAGACCAACTATGAGACATTTAATGAGCCCTCTGGACTTCACCACTTCAGAATTGGACAAACTTTTTGACTTAGCAAACGATATTGAACGCAATCCGTCCAAATATGCACATGCTTGCGACGGCAAAATCCTGGCAACCTGCTTTTACGAGCCCAGTACCCGTACCAGACTTAGTTTTGAATCCGCCATGCTCCGTCTCGGCGGCCAGATACTTGGATTTGCAGATGGTTCCAACTCATCCGCTGCCAAAGGCGAAAGCGTTTCCGATACCATCCGCGTCATTTCCGGATATGCAGATATCTGTGCGATGCGTCACCCCAAAGAAGGTGCACCCATGGTTGCCTCAGAGAAATCTTTCATTCCCGTAATCAATGCCGGCGACGGTGGTCATCAGCACCCCACGCAGACACTGACCGACCTTTTGACTATCCGCACCTTAAAAGGTCGTCTGGACAATATTACCATCGGTCTGTGCGGCGACCTGAAATTCGGACGTACCGTGCACTCTCTCATTGATGCACTGGTCCGCTACGAAAACGTTAGCTTCGTCTTTATCTCTCCCACAGAGCTTAAAGTACCTGATTACATTACCGAAATGCTCCGTGCAAAAAATATCCCCTACGAGGAAGTTATCCGTTTGGAAGACGTAATGCCTAAACTCGACATGCTCTACATGACCCGCGTACAAAAAGAACGTTTCTTCAACGAAGAGGACTATATCCGCTTAAAAGACTTCTATATTTTGGATAAAGTGAAAATGGAACTGGCTAAACCCGACATGCTGGTGCTCCACCCCCTGCCCAGAGTAAACGAAATTTCCGTCGAACTGGATGACGACCCGAGAGCCGTATACTTCAAGCAGGCACGTTACGGTGTATATGTACGTATGGCACTGATTTTGACACTCTTAGAGTTGGCACAGTAAAGGAGGTTTTATCATGCTGAATATTGGAAAAATTGAAGAAGGTTTCGTATTAGACCACATCAAAGCCGGAAAAAGTATGGACATCTACGAGCATTTGCAACTGGGTAAACTGGATTGTACCGTTGCAATCATCAAAAATGCAAAAAGTAATAAGATGGGCAAGAAAGATATTTTGAAAGTAGAATGTGATATCAACCAGCTTGACCTGGACGTACTGGCATTTATCGACCACAACATTACCGTGAACATCATCAAAGACGGAGAAATCGTGGATAAAAAAGATTTGGTGTTGCCTAAGATGATTAAAAATGTCATCCGTTGCAAAAATCCCAGATGCATCACCTCCATCGAGCAGGAACTCCCTCACATCTTCTTCCTCGCTGACGAAGAAAAAGAGGTTTACCGCTGCAAATACTGTGAAGAAAAGGGCAGCAACCACTAAACAAACACAAAAAGGGAAAACCGCAAAGCCTACCATAGGTGCTTTCGCTGTTTTCCCTTTCTTAATATCACTTACTTTTCTTCTTTCTTTTCCGTTTCCTTCTTTTCAGCCTTTTTCGCCTCGATATGCTGTTTCAATTCTTCAAAGGCTTCTTTATATTTCACAGAGCGCATCGTCGGATTGCTTTGAATCATACTGCGCTGCATTCTTCCGAGAAGATCACTAAGCCATTTCCGGAGTTCTTTCGCCACATTGTACTGTGTACTTAACCGGAACAATTCCTCCTGTAACTCTTCCCGATATTCTGATGGCTTATTGTGTATTTTAACTTTCACTCTATCAATGCTGGTCTCGATGCGTTCTTTCAGTTCATCAATACGAAGTTTCTGCTCCCATTCTTCCGCAAATTCCTCTTTCCGCTGTTCGTACTCCGCTTTCCGTTTCTCATGTTCCTCGTCAGCCAATGCAAGGACAACGTCCAAGCGCCTCTGAATCCGCGCCATGTCTTTCTTTACATTTTCCATGCGGATCAAAATATTGCGCAAATCGATAGCAGCCTTAAAGGATATTGCAAAGTCTCCCGCTATGCATAATGTCAAAAGAAAAACGATAAAACTCAGCACGCCGGAAGGTATCATATACATGAAATTTTCCACCGGCTTATGTACTACTCTGGTCATCAGAATTGTCAAAAATCCCCACGCCAGTGAAGAACTCAAACAAATATGCCCCTGAAAATTAAACTTTTGATTAGAGTAATCCCAGTATCTGACTTTGAACAGTGCTTCCATGACCACTCCCGTCACATACTCCAAAACAGTAGCCCCCACGCAACCTGCTAAATAGACCAAAAACACGTGCTCGCTAAAAGGCCGGGATACCAAAAGCATCATCACCGCACCACTTCCGTACAACGGAAGAAAAGGACCACGCATAAAGCCCCTGTTTACCCACTTTTTCTTTCTGATAGACACGTAGGTGGATTCAAAGCACCACCCGAAAAAACAATAGAAATAAAAAACGAACAACCACTGTACCAAACTATAAGAATACATACCTTCACCTTCTATCTGAACAACCGGACCTTCAGGGACAATTTTCCCTTCTTGGTCTCGTAGTTCACGCCTTCGTAAATAAATTTCCCATAGCCGCGAACGTTCACTGTCTCCCCACTCTTAAGAAGTTTACTGTTATTCTCACATAGTCGTCCATTTACATAGACCTTTTTTTCCCGGAACATGCTCAAACTGTCACTCCGGGACATATTATATACTTTGGACACTACCCCGTCAATTCTTTCTCCCGACGCAAGTACCACCATTTCTTCCGGTTCTTCCACGGGAAGGTCTTTCATGTCCTGCACAATCTCGCACTTAATATTGGTATGCTTTACCTTATCCAAATTGTCGCAAATGTACTCTGCTATGCTTTCCAGACAAAACAGATATCCTTCCTTCTCGCCCACCCTGATATCACCGATGGTATTTCTGTCAATGCCCAGATTCATCAGGGCACCAAGAAAATCCCTATGGGAAAACTTATCGGAAAATTTGGCGAGCAAAGGCTTCATATGAATGCAGACAATGGGAAACGGTTCCTCATACCCCAGTTCTGCCGGATTACCAAAGCGCAGAACCTTGCGGTCACCCTCGCATAGTTCATACCCTGCATAAGAAAGTTCTCTCTCCATCTGCCAAAAAACATCCTGCTCCGAAAGTCCCAAAAAGCTACTGAATGTATATACATTTTGGTGATAGGATTTCTCTGCCAGTTCTCTCAACCGGTTTTTTAACTGCTGTAATTCCTTTTCTGTATCTAATGCCACTTGTGTTCTTCCTTACTCTCGCGTTCTATCCCAATGCCACATCCAAAATCATCATAAGCACAAAACCGATTGCAAATCCGACGGTTGCAATATTACTGTGCTTTCCTTCTGCGGATTCGGGAATCAACTCTTCCACAACAACGTACATCATAGCTCCCGCTGCAAAAGCAAGCATGTATGGCAAAATCGGTTCCACAAAAGCCGCTAATAATATAGCAACCAGGGCTGCCACCGGCTCAATAATACCGGATAACATTCCATAAAGGAAAGCCTTCTTTTTTCCCAGTTCCTCCTTGAGAGGAAGAGAAATAATCGCGCCCTCCGGAAAGTTCTGGATGGCAATACCAATCGAAAGTGCAAGTGCACTTGCCAGCGTAATCATTCCTCCGCCTTCCTTTGCGAAAGCGATTGCTCCTGCCAGAACAATACCCACAGCAGCACCCTCCGGTACGTTGTGCAGCGTAACCGCAAACATCAACATCGTGGATTTTCCCAGACTACTCTTGATACCCTCCGGTTCATCCGAGCCCAAATGCATATGCGGAATCACTTTATCCATAATAAGCAAGAACAAAATTCCCATCAAAAATCCGACCGCTGCCGGTACAAATGCAAACTTTCCCATTCCTTCCGACATATTCATGGCCGGAATAAGCAGGGACCATACCGAAGCAGCAATCATGACTCCGGATGCAAACCCGAGCATGGCTTTTTGCACCTTTTCCGGCATAGTGCCACGCAGTAAAAACACGCATCCTGCGCCAAGAGTTGTTCCTAGAAAGGGAATCAGCACACCAATTATAACATTGAAATTCATACTGTTTCCTCACATACTTTTAAAATAAACTTATAAACTGCTCACAACACATTAACTGAAGCTGATTACCGTCTCCTTCGGTTCCTTTGTGCTCTCCACTTTAATCCCATGAAGAACCGGTCCCTCTCCTTTGTAATCTTCCCAATATTCTTTG
>CAYRLN010000015.1:0-11423 GCA_964425065.1 uncultured Lachnospiraceae bacterium
AGTGAAAATAATAATCTTGATATGGAAATATTTGAAAATGTAGCAAAACTTTAACTTATGTTAAATATGGGATGGCAAATGCACTGGTTAAGATGTTGGAAAATCCTTGGAAACAGACAGTTTCCAAGGATTTTTTAAATGTCGCTGTTCTTTCTGTATTGGGAAGGAGAGATTCCCTCGATGTTTTTAAAAATTCTGCCAAAGTGCGTGTTGCTGTTATATCCGACCGATAGGGCAATGTCACCAATTGTCATGTTTGTGTTAAGCAGTAGCTTCTTTGCTTCCTTGATTCTTACATTGTTCAAGTATTCTACAAAGTTAAAGCCTGTTATTTCCCGAAATGTGCGGGAGAAGTAGAAGGGACTGAGATAATACTTTTCAGAAATAGTCTCAAGGGTGATATCCTCAAAATAAAAATTGTTAATATAACCCACAATTTCAAAAATAGTTTTTTGCGTGGCGTTGATATGGGGCAGGGCCTCGTCATTTACTCCGGGTTTACAATTGTTTAAGAACATAAGGAGCTGTATTAGTGTTAACTTTATATACGCACTTTCTTTTTCGTTATTATTTTTATATTCGGCCTCCATGGTAGAAAGCAATGTTTCAACAAAATTTTGCTGTCCCGGGTCCAGGGAGATAATGTGGATTTTTTTGTCTAAATTCTCGTATGGGTTTACACCGGAATCGACTGCCAGATAATCCTCTAACAGTTCTTTATTAAAATGTATTAGCATTCTGTCATATCCAAAATTGCCCAGGTTCCCTGTCTGATGAATTTCATAGGGATTGATAAGCACAAAGGCGCCGCCGGTAATGTGATAGGTCTGGTCCTGAATGAAATAGTAACGTTCGCCGGAATACAAGTAATAAAGCTCATAACAGTCGTGGTAATGATGGAGCTTGGAGTCCAAAGGAGCCTGTTCGTTGCGTCTTGCCATATAAAACCGGGAGTTGTGCACATTGGCAAATTCCGGTTGAAGATTGTTTTCATAATCTTTTGCTTTGGGTTCTGCCATTTTTATCACCTCTTGAGATTATTATACAAAATATGGATAAAAACGCAAGATATGTAGAAAACAAATTGCAGAAAGCAAGTTTTGTTCTGTATTTGCGTTGTTTTTTGTGCTAGTATAAGGGCGAAAAGAGAGGATATGGTTATGGAACTGACGGTAAAAGAACAGAAACAATTAAAAAGAAGAGAATATGTGCTTAACGGAAACATGTGGAAAGTGGTAATCAGCATTGCCCTACCCATGGTTTTTTATAATCTGTGCAATTATTTGTACGGTATCTACGATATGATGGTGGTCCAGTCGGCCAATATCGGTGACGCAGCAGATATTGTGGTGCTGGATCAGATTAAAAATATGATTTCCACCATCGGTAGCGCATTGGCAACCGGCGGCGGAATTTTAGTCGCAAGGCGATACGGGGAAAAGAAAACAGAAGAGGCGAGAAAATGTGCCAATACGCTGTTTACCATGGCAATGGCGGTGGCGCTGGTCACTCTTATTTTTATTCCCATAGGGGAGCCTTTTTTGAAATTGTTCAAAACAGACCAATCCATTATCGACAATTCTTTGGGCTACTATAACGTACAGATTATCACATTGCTGGTTACAACCATGAACAGTACTATGATTTCTCTGGAAAAGGCGAAAGGTGACACCGTACATCTGCTGTGCCTGAACCTGGTGGTAATTGTTATTAAGGTCAGCCTGACCACACTTTTTGTCTACGGTCCTTTTGAAAACGTGACAAACACCTGGCTTGCGATGTCAACATTAATTGCCCAGCTGTTCCTGTTCTTTGCGGGCCTGTTCCTATGCTTTAGAAAGAAAAATATATTAAGAATCCGTATCAGGGATTTAAACTTCAGACGTTATGAAGTGATAAATATTATTAAACTGGCGGTGCCCGTTTTCGTAGGTAATTTCTTATTCAGCTTTGGTAAGGTATATGTAAATGCAGTGGCTACCGCAACCTATGGCAAGATGTGCGTGGGAGCTCTGGGTATTTCCAATACCATCGCAGGACTGCTTGCAAATATCAACAATTCCTTTGCGGACAGCGGTTCCGTAATCGTAAGCCAGAATTTTGGAAATAAAAACGGCGAGAGAATAAAGAAGCTGTTTAAGGTAAACTTCATTTATGTCACAACATTGTGTGCAATCGGTACAGTGGTGCTTTTTGCATTAAAGGAGCCCATCGCCCGGTTCTTTGCACCGGGGGACGCCCTTTATCAGGAGATGATTGTAAACATCTTTACATGGGAGTGTCTGGATTTGATTTTCATCGGCTTTGGCGGCATTTCCAATGCTTTGTTTAACGGTTTTGGAAAAACCAACATTACCATGGTGTTCTCCATGCTCAGACTGTTTGCATACCGTATTCCGGTGTTGCTGTTTTTGATGTATGTGATGGAAATGGACTATACAGCCTGTGGTATTGCCATGTTTGTGTCCAATTTCCTCTCCGGATTTATTGAGATTATCTTTGCCTTTATATTTAAAGGAAGGATGAAGAAAAAATATCCGGGATTGTTTGAAGAAAAAGAAGTGTGTTAACGTACGCACTAAATCATTTTTGAAGTTATTCTTTGCTTGCTTTTCCGTCGGACCAAAAATCGGCCCAGATAGTGCGTAATTCCCGGCAGATCCGTTTCCCGATGTAAGCTTTGGAACCGTTGCGGAACAGGATTGCATCGTTTTCAACCATATTGATATGGTGCAGATTAACCACCATGGAAGCGCCACACAAGACAAAACGCTCATCCTGTAACAGTTCCTGTACTGCCTCCGCAAAAGTGACGCGGATGGTAGTTCCCTCGATATTTTTCTCGCTCACAAGATGGTATGTAATGGCGCGCTTGTTCAAATCGGCATAGAGAATGCTGTCAAAAGAAAGTTTTATGCTCCCTTCTTTTGTTTTTACAATCAGATTTTTTTCTGCTGTGGGTACCACGGAAGCGATTACTTCATCCATGGCAGAGAAAAAAGTGTTTTTCTTTACAGGTTTTACAATATAGTTAAAGGCTTTGGCTTTAAATGCGTCAATTGCATAATCCTCGCTGAAAGTCAAATAAAGGATTTTGCCGTCAAAGCCGGCATTCCGGAGTGTAAGTCCTAATTCTATACCATTCATATCGGGCATCATAACGTCAAGGATGTAAATGTCAAAGCCGCCGATTTTGCGGGTGTCATCCAGCAAATCGTCGCCGTAGGTATAGACGGAGAAAGAAATATCCAGTTCTTTTTCGGTAATATATTCTTTTAATAGGAGTGAAATCAACTCCCTGCTGATAATATCATCATCACAAATAGCTATTTTCAACTGACGCACCTCACAATTTAGCACTTTACACTAATAATATAACACGAAAAAATTATTTCTGGAAGAAAATACGTGTAAAAATGTTCAAATTTGTGCAGAACCGCACAGGAGAAAGTAATGTGTTATAGTAGAGAAACAGTAAGGGAGTATTTTATATACAATTAAAAGAAAATGTAACATACAGATGTCAGCATCAGTGTGATGGCTTCGGTTTCTTTGAGGGTGGAAACCGGGGTCATTTTTCTTTTGGGGAGGAGTATTTGATAAAGATTATCGTCAAGAGGATTGAGGGGCGGTTGAAATGGAAAAAATAGGAGTATATAATAGTTAGCAACAACTAACCAGAATGCATAATATGTCGGGAGGAGACGTTATGGCGATTGTAGAATTTAAGGATGTGACCCGTGTATATACAAGTGGAAATCACGAACAAAAAGCTCTTAACGGAGTGAATTTAAGTTTGGAGGAAGGAAAGTTTATAGTGGTTCTTGGCCCCAGCGGTGCCGGAAAAAGTACGTTGCTTAATATGCTTGGCGGTTTGGACAGTCCCACAAGCGGAACTATTGTTGTAAACGGAAAAGATATTTCAACGCTTAACAACAATGAACTGGCGGACTATCGTGCGGCTACGGTGGGATTTGTGTTCCAGTTTTATAATCTGATTCCAACTTTGACTGTATATGAGAATGTGGCTCTTGTAAAAGAAATTTCGAAAAATGCATTGGATGCGAAAAAAATGTTGGAGGAAGTGGGACTTGCAGACCATGCCCAAAATTTTCCGGCGGAACTTTCCGGCGGTGAGCAGCAGAGAGTGTCCATTGCGCGTGCGCTTGCGAAGAATCCCAAAATTCTACTTTGTGATGAGCCGACCGGAGCACTGGATTCCGAAACCGGAGTATTGGTATTAAAACTGCTTCTTTCCATGGCGAGAAACTATGGAAAGACAATTGTGGTAGTTACCCATAATCAGAACATTGCCAAAATGGCAGATGTGGTGGTTCGTGTAAAAAACGGTAAGATTAAGTCTTACGAGGAACAGGAAAATCCTATGAGCGCAGATGAGGTGGAATGGTAGGCTATGTTATTAAGAAAATTATTTCGTACGGCATGGAGATACAAATCCCAGTTTATCTCCATGATTATAATGATTGCTATCGGTGTTGGAATCTTTTTGGGGTTTAATATTGAATGGAAGAGTATCGAAGAGGATACCATGACCTTTTTGGAAGATACCAATTACGCAGATTACAGATTTTATCTGGAAACGGGATTTTCCGAGGAAGACATCGAAGCAATACAAGCTATTGAAGGTGTGGAGGCAGCTACCAGATTTTTATCCGTGAATGTGGATATTCCGGATACCAAAAAAGCGTTATCCCTGAACATATCGGAAAACTACACGGTTTCCACCATGTTAATTATGGAAGGAAAAGAGTATGACAAAGAATCGCAGGGAATCTGGCTCTCTGATAAATATGCCGCCGCTAATGATATTTCCTTGGGAGATACACTGAATGCTACTTATATGGGTTTTGAAATCAGTGGAGAGGTAGTAGGTCTTGTAAAGAGCGGTGAGCAGATGATTTGCGTGGCAGATGAAAATCAGCTTATGCCGGACTATGAGAATTTTGGTTTTGCATATATTACGCCCGGAAAACTGGAGGACATTCTTGGAATGGTCTTTTATCCTCAGGTAAATGTAATTTCTGATTTGGAAAAAGAAGAATTGGAAGAGGCAGTAAAAGATGCATTGGGGCAGACAGTTTTGGTCCTTTCAAAAGAAGAACATGTGGCTTATGCAGGTGCACAAAGTGAGGCAGAAGAAGGAAAAACCATGGGCTCCATTTTACCGGTTCTTTTTCTTGCAATTGCCATGTTGACGATGATTACGACAATGCACCGTATTGCGGCAAATGAGAAAGTACAGATTGGAACATTGAAGGCCCTGGGCTTTAGGGACGGACGCATATTGCGCCACTATACATCTTATGGAGTTATGATTGGCCTTGTGGGTACGGTTCTTGGCGTAGCCCTCGGATATGGGGTTGCGGCTTTGATTATAAGCCCTACGGGAATGATGAGTACCTATATTGATATTCCGAGTTGGGCTTTGGTGATGCCCGGCTTTTGTGTGCCGGTTATTATATTGATGGTGGTGTTCCTTACTGTTATCGGTTATATGTCTGTAAAGAAGATGCTGAAAGGTACAGCGGCGGATGCCCTTCGACCCTATACACCCAAGGTGATGAAAAAGAGTATTGTGGAAAAGTTGCCTTTTTGGGAAAAATTGCCTTTTGGAACAAAATGGAATGTCAGGGATATATTAAGACATAAATCCCGCTCTGCGATGACGTTGCTTGGTGTGTTTGGCTGTACCGTACTTTTGGTGGGGGGACTGGGAATAAAGGACACCATGGGAAGCTTTATGGACCTTTTGGACGAAGGCGTCAGCAATTATGTGACCCGTATTAATCTGACGGAAACGGCGGACAATGAAGCGGCAAGGGAATTGGCTGAATATGTGGATGGAGATTGGCTTGCCTCTGCGGGAATCAGTTACGAAGGAAAAACCGTAACCATGGAAATATATCATCCGGATAACAACAAATATCGTTTTGTGGATGAAAATAATGATTTTGTGGAATTAACCGACGAGGGTGTATATCTTTGCCTTCGCTTGCAGGATACGGCTGAAATCGGCGATATTATTGAGTTTTCACCTTATGGAAGTGAGGAAACCTACTGTGTGAAAGTGGCAGGATATCTCCGTTCCATGATGACAGAAAGTATTGTTATGACAGAAGACTATGCAGAAAGTGTGGGAATTTCCTATCATATCGGTTCTATTTTTACCGATAAGGAATCCTCCGATATAGAAAATTCCAATATCATTGCAGGTAAACAGGATAAAGTGACCATCATGGAGACATATGACACCTTTATGGAAATCATGAATATTATGATTGTGGTTTTGGTGCTGGCAGCAGTGGTTCTTGGCGTGGTAGTGCTTTATAACTTAGGTGTTATGAGTTATCTGGAAAGATACAGGGAATTGGCAACCCTCAAAGTGCTCGGATTTCGGGATAAGAACATAGGAAGACTGCTGATTAGCCAAAATATCTGGTTGACGGTGCTGGGTGTGCTAATTGGCGTTCCCGGCGGTGTGGGAGTTCTTTACGCGCTTATCACAGCGCTGATCAGTGAGTATGAGTTAAAACTGACCATGGGTGTGATGACTTTCGGAGTAAGTATTTTGCTGACATTTGGTGTTTCTCTCGCAGTTGGCTTTATGGTGGCAAGAAAGAATCGTAAGATTGATATGGTAGAAGCACTGAAGGGTGCGGAATAAGGAAAATAAAAGAAAGGGAATACATCCGTCTATAGGCGGATGTGTTCCCTTTTTATGACGATGTGGAAAGAACCCGGATTCCCTGTTCTACCACATTGGCAGTGAGGTTGCCGACTTCATCCAGACTAAGCGGAATCTTATTCCGAAGCCAGTCGACGTAGATATCAATCAATCCGGAGATGATGAATTTCGTGTATATCCGGACTTCCTCCGGGGAAAGAGTTGTAGTTTGTAACAGGCTTTCTACGTTCTTTTGGATAATAATGTTTTTGGCATGCATCGCAAGAATTTCAAAATTAGACTGACTGGCAATGGAGTCATAAAAATCGATATTTTTCATAATACATGCGTTGATGCAGTGAAAAAGAGTGGCGACATCCATAGAGGCGTCTCCGGAAGTGCGCTCACTTAACATGGCATTTAACTCCGTGAGATTATCTTCCAGCAATTCGTCCATGATAGCGTCGGGGGAATCAAAGTGCAAATAGAAAGTTTTGCGGTCGATATTGGCACGTTTTGCGATTTCGGTAACGGTAATCTTAGAGGAAAGTTTTTCCTTTAATAACTGTGTGTAGGCAGTCTTAATAGCCTCTTTTGTCTTTATAATTCTGCGATCCATTTTCCACATTCCTTTTTAAAATGTTGAATATTCCACAATTCTGGTCAAATTGGTAATTGAGTCATATAATTATAGTAATTATAATACTCGTATGTGGAAAAATCAACAGATGACTATGGGGCGAAAAACCGCCATATGTGGGTGGAGGATAAGATGATAGACCCGAAGGTTTATTATTACGAGGATGAATTAGAGGACGAGTTTTCAGAGGCTGAAATTACGCCTCGTAAAATTGATGGAACTTATTCCTACCTGGGTGGGATTGGACGGAAAATCGGAAGATGCATTTGGTATCACATGCTTGCAAAGCCAATTGCATTTCTTTTTTTGAAGTTGAAATACCGGCATAAAATCGTAAATAAAGAATGCCTGAAAAAGGCGGAAGGAACAGGATTCTTTCTGTATGGCAATCACACAAACGCTATTGCGGACGCTTTAATTCCCACCGTAATAAGCCATCCGGTTGGCGTGTATGTTATTGTGCACCCCAATAATGTTTCCATGCCGGTTTTGGGCAAGATTACCCCGAGCCTTGGGGCTGTTCCGCTACCGGACGATAAGGTGGCAATGAAGAATTTTCAAAATGCCCTTGAGAATATTATCGGCAGAAAAAACTGTGTTACCATTTATCCGGAGGCCCATATCTGGCCCTTTTATACCGGAATCCGGAATTTTAAGGATGCATCTTTTACTTACCCGGTAAAATACAAAGTTCCGGTATTCTGTTTTACCAACACATATCAAAAACGGAAGCGTGGAAATACACCTCAAATTGTAACTTATGTGGATGGCCCCTTTTATGCGGATGAAAATCTGCCGGTAAAAGAGCAACGGCAGCAGTTGCATGGACAGGTGATGGCTTCTATGAAAGAAAATTGTAAACAGAGTAATGTAGAACTGATTAAGTATGTGAAGAAGGAGTCGTAACAGATGAATCTTTTATTCTCGGGAAATGACAATGTGTTTGACGGAATACTGACTTGTCTTCTTTCGGTGTTTAAACGGACAAAGTCAAAAGAGCCATTTACGGTTTATATTCTGACCATGGATGTTTCACATATAAAACCGGAGTATATCGCAATCAAGGATGAAAAGATAGCCTTTTTGCAGAAGATTGCCAAAGATTACAATCCACAGAACCGGATTGTAAAAATAGACGTATCAGATATATATGGGAGAGAGTTTGCCAATTGTCCCAATGAACAATGCTATTGTTCGCCTTATACCCTGCTTCGGTTGTTTATTGATTTGATACCGGAGATTCCGGATAAGATACTTTATTTAGATGTGGATATTTTGTTTAATCGGGAAATTGAACTCTTGTATGAAACGGATGTGGAAAATTATGAGTATGCCGCAGCCAGAGACCATTATGGAAAATATTTGTTGAATCCCAACTACATTAATGCGGGGGTATTGCTTTTCAACATGGAGGAAGCCAGAAAAACAGGCTTGTTTGAAAAAGCGAGAAAACTGATTAAGACGAAGAAATTGATGTTTGCGGACCAGGATGCAATATATAAAAGTACTACAAGGAAGAAAATGCTTCCCCAGCGCTTTAATGACCAAAAATTTTTGCATAAACATACGGTGGTAAGACATTTTTCCAAGAGGCTGTTCTATCTGCCTTATCCTCACACGGATAATATTAAACAGTGGCATGTAGGGAAAGTACAGCGGGTGTTCGGATATGAAGTCTTCGATGATATTTTGTATGATTATGTATATTTGAGGAGAAAATTTGATTATGAGAACGAGGGTTAAATTAACAGGTAAAAAAAGGGAGATTCCTATCTTTTTTGCGGCGGATGACCGTTATATCCAATATATGGTTGTCACCATGAAATCGATTATTTGCAATGCATCGGATAAATATATATATAAACTCCATGTGCTTTATACAGACATTTCGGCCGAGCATCAGGCGTTTGTGAAAAGATTGGAAACAAAAAATTGTAAAATTGTATTTGTGAATGTCACGGAGGAACTGAAAAAAATTGAAAAGAAAGTTACTCTTAGGGATTACTATTCCATGACAACCTATTACCGGTTGTTTATTGCAGAAATGTTCCCGGAATACAAAAAAGTATTGTATGTGGACAGCGACACGGTGGTACGTGAGGATATTGCAAATCTTTATAACTACGATTTAGGGAAAAACTATATCGGAGCAGTCCGGGATCAACTGGTTGTGCAGACGGATTGTTACGGAAATTATGTGGAAAAGGTGCTCGGTATTTCCAGAGGTGCCTATTTCAATGCGGGTGTTGTTCTCATTAACTGCGAGCAGTTCCGTGTAGAACATATGCTGAAGAAATTTATTGACCTGATTAATACATATACCTTTGTTGTGGCTCAGGATCAGGATTATTTAAATGTGCTTTGTAAGGACAAGGTCCTTTGGGTGGACCCGCGCTGGAACGTGCAAATGATGGGAACCATTCCCTGTGAAGAAGAAAAGGCGAAATTGGTTCATTACAATCTGGCGAGAAAACCATGGCATTATAAGGATTGCCGCATGGGTGAGTATTTCTGGGAATATGCAAAGAAAACAGAATGTTATGACCGTTTAAGGGATGTTCTGGCCAATTTTTCGGAGGAAGATGCAAAGAAGGATGCTTTTTACGGGGAGCATTTAGAAAAACTGGCGCTGGACGAAATTGGAAATATCAATAACTACTACAATCTGTTTGGCAATAATGAGCCGCCGAAAATAACACGCATTGAGGTACTGCGGAAAATAGAAGAGTACGAAAAGGCAGGTATTTTCGATAAGGACGTGGAAGAGGATCCGCCGGCAAAGGAACTTCTGCCTCATCAGATAGATTATCTGAAAAAGAGTATGAGGAGCAGACTGACAACCCGGTATGCATTCCGTATTGCCCATTGGTTTGTGGACATATTAATGCGGAAAAAGCAGTTTGTGATTAAGGATATCCGTGGAGTGGAGCATCTTAGAAAATTGCAAAGCGGAGCAGTTATTACCTGCAATCATTTTAATGCTTTTGACAGTTTTGCCATACAGCTTGCTTATGAGAAAGCAAGACCTTACAGAAGAAAATTATTCCGTGTTATCAGTGAGGCTAATTATACGGCATTCCCCGGTTTTTATGGTCTTTTGATGCGGAACTGTAATACCTTGCCTCTTAGCTCTAACGGATTAACCATGAAGAAATTTATGTATGCTGTGGATAAACTTTTGCAGAAGGGGCATTTGATTTTGGTATATCCGGAGCAGAGTATGTGGTGGAACTACCGTAAGCCGAAGCCGCTGAAAAAAGGTGCCTTTACCTTTGCTGCCAGAAATAAGGTGCCGGTAGTGCCTTGTTTTATCACCATGGAGGATACGGATGTGATGGATGGGGACGGATTCCCGGTTCAGGCCTATACGATACACATTGCGCCGCCGATTTATCCGGATAAGGAGAAAAAACAGGCTGAAAACGTGGAAATCATGATGAAGAAAAATTATGAGGTCTGGAAAAGAATCTACGAAGAGTTTTATGGGGAAAAATTGCGCTACACCTGTGAAGAAGATTGATTTTAACAAAAGATTAACATTTCTTTAGCAAACCGCAAATAAATGGTATGTGCCTTGTAATGGTTGTAGAGGGTATGATGATTACAGGCACTTTGGTAGGTATTGCAGGTATTATTCTTTTGCTTTGCCTGATTCCCATGTGCTTTGGTTGGAAAGACAGCAGAAAGGAAGTGGAAAATATCACAAAGAAATACCTTCCCAAAGAAGAGGATAAGTTGGAAACTTTGAGAAGATTGGATAGAAGCGCGGAACTATCATTATAAATAAAAAATAAAATTTCAACCTGCACTGGTAGTGTGGGTTGTTGTTGTGTTATGCTTTATTTAGGGAGGGTATTCATATGAAGAAAAAGATTGTAATCTACCAACGAGGGCAGAGAAAAGAACGGGAAGTGAATTATATTCCAATCCGATTTATTATTGCTATTCTCTTGATTCTTTTAGAAACGTTAGCGGTTCTGACAATCGTAGTGTTGTGTGCACTTTATATTCCCTATTTTTATCTTTTGATGTATGCCACGCAGATTTTCTGTATTTTAAGGATTATCAATTCTCAGGATAACCCGGATTACAAGGTGC
>CAYRLN010000016.1:0-11280 GCA_964425065.1 uncultured Lachnospiraceae bacterium
AGAATATGCGCATACCAAAACCGGTATTGATATTCATCCGGGAGCAACACTCGGGGATAACTTGCTTTTGGTTGATATCTACAGCAGATCAAAGAAATTACATATTCAGTCAGACGTGGGCCGTGTTGTTTTAATTGTAGAGTCCGAAAACGGAAAGGACAACAATGCCCTTGAGGTTGCGCGCACTCATTTTGGTACAAACAACAAAGATTTTATTACAGCTGTTGATGAGAACAACGTTATTGTTGTGAAAGATTTGTCCGAATCTGAGAGCACAAAGGACATTGAAAAGTTTGCAAGGGCGTTGGAAACAACTTTAGCAAAAGAGGGGCTTAAAAAAATCCGCGTGGCTTACGGTACGGTTGTCCATGAAATCAAGGAAGTCAGCCGTTCCTATAAAGAGGCGAAAATGGCATTGGACGTAGGAAAAATCTTTTTTGATGAGAGAAATATTATTGCGTACAGTGAACTTGGTATCGGCCGTTTGATTTACCAGCTTCCGATTCCTCTTTGCAAAATGTTTATCAAAGAAATATTCGGCGGAAAGAGTCCGGACGAATTTGACGAAGAAACTCTGACTACTATTTATAAATTCTTTGAGAACAGCCTGAATGTATCCGAAACATCCAGACAGTTATTTATTCATAGAAATACCCTGGTATATCGGTTGGATAAACTGCAGAAGAGCACGGGTCTGGATCTTCGTGTGTTTGAGGATGCAATCACATTTAAAATTGCGCTCATGGTTGTAAAATACATGAGATACATGGAAACGTTTGAATACTAATTAGATAGGGGCTTTTGAATGACAAAAAAAGAACTGAAAAGACAAGCAAGGGAGAAAATGATTGAGGAAGAGGGTTTGATTTTTCTGGACAATGTGAGCAAAACCTATTCCACCGGTGCACCTGCCATCAATGGGGTGACGCTGCATATCGCACGGGGCGAATTTGTCTTCATCGTGGGCGACAGCGGTTCCGGAAAATCCACACTGATTAAACTGTTACTTAGAGAATTGACAGCGACTCAGGGTAAGATTTACGTCATGGGACATGATTTGGCGAAACTGAAACATAGTCAGATTCCGAAGTACAGACGGCATCTCGGCGTTGTGTTTCAGGATTTCCGTCTCCTGAAGGATAGAAATGTTTATGAAAACGTGGCTTTTGCACAGAGAATTGTGGAGAAGTCCAGTAAAGAAATAAGACGTAATGTGCCTTCCATTCTTTCGACAGTAGGCCTGGCGGGAAAATATAAGGCAAAACCGAAACAACTCTCCGGTGGTGAGCAGCAGAGGGTGGCATTGGCAAGAGCACTTGTTAACAAGCCGTCTATTTTGCTGGCAGACGAGCCGACGGGTAATCTGGACCCTAAAAATTCATGGGAGATTATGCAACTTTTAGAGGAGATTAACGAGGCGGGAACTACTGTAGTGGTTGTAACCCATAACCGTGAAATTGTAAATGCTATGCGTAAACGTGTTATTGCCATGAAACGCGGTGTGATTATCAGTGATGAACAGGAAGGAGAGTATATCGATGAAGATTAATACCTTATTCTATACTCTCAGACAGGGATTTAGAAGCCTATTCAGAAATAAGTGGTACACCCTTGCGTCAGTTGCCACCATTTCGGCGTGTCTGTTTTTGTTTGGTCTGTTCTATGCGATTCTTTCCAACTTCCAGCATATTGTTAAAAATGCGGAAGAAGTGGTTTGCGTTACGGTTTTCTTTGAAAATGAGCTTGACGGAGAGCCGGTGACGGATGCGAGAATTGCGGAGATCGGAAATCTGATTAATGCCAGAAATGAAGTGGATGCCGAGAGAACGGAATTTATCTCCGCAGACCAGGCATGGGAAGAGTTTAAAGTAGAGCTTGATATGGGTGAATTGGTGGAAGAGTTTCCGGACAATCCCCTTGCAAACAGCGCAAACTATAGGGTGTATCTGAAGGATGTGTCAATGCAGGAAAGTCTGGTGACCTATCTGGAGTCCATTCCGGAAGTGCGCCGTATCAACAAGTCAGATTTGGCGGCGAGTACTTTGTCCGGTGTCAATCTTTTGATTGCTTATGTTTCGGTAGGTATTATTGCCATTTTATTGGCGGTATCGGTTTTCCTTATCAGCAACACTGTTACCATGGGTATTTCTATCCGTCGGGAAGAGATTAACATCATGAAATATATTGGAGCGACGGATTTCTTTGTACGGGCTCCCTTTGTTATTGAAGGAGTGCTCATAGGTCTTATCGGTGCAGGGATTCCGCTCGGTTTGATTTACGGACTTTACAATAGAGTACTTTCCTATGCCATTGTTGAATTTCCGATGCTTGTGGAAATTTTGGACTTCCTTCCTGTGGAGGAAGTATTTGGTGTGCTTACCCCTGTTTCACTGGCGGTAGGTGTGGGTATCGGTTTCGTCGGCAGTGTCAGCACGGTCAGAAAGCACCTTCACGTGTAAGAGTTGTTTTAGAAGAATGGAGAGTTATACATGCGAAAAAGCAGAGTTATGGTTGCGTTGCTGTTGTGTTTGACATTGGCAATGGGACTTAGTTCTTCGGGAAATGCGGCTACTTTTGACGATATCACGTCCGACAGTATTAAAGAGAAGCAAAATCAGATTGAGGAAGCAGAGGATCAGATTGATGCACTTAAAAATATGCTGACAGACGTAAAGGCGATTAAAAAGAAACTGGAAAGTCAGAAGGCGGATCTGAAGAAATATGTGGAAGAATTGGATAAAAATCTGGAGGAAATCCAGCAGAAAATATCTGATTTGGAAGCGTTGATTATTGCGAAAGAGAAAGAGATTGCTCAAACAGAAGCGGAACTGGTGGAAGCACTGGAGATTGAAGAAAGTCAGTATGAGTCCATGAAGTTGCGCATACAGATGATGTATGAGCAGGGAGATATTTATTATTTGGATTTAATCTTCGAAGGCGGTTTTGCGGGACTTTTGAACCGTTTGGATTATGTCGAGCAAATTTCACAGTACGATAATGATAAACTTATGGAGTACATGATTAACCGTGAACTCATCGAGTATTGTAAACTGCAGCTCGAGGCGGACAAAGTGGTGCTGGATGAAGCCAAGGCAGGGGTGGAAACCGAACGTCAGGCTTTGGAAGAACTGATTGAAGAAAAGAATCAGAAAATCACAGAGTTTGAGAATGATATTAACAATCAGGCGCAGGCGATTAAGGAATATGAAGAGGAAATTAAGGAGCAGGACGAACTGATTGAAGCTTTGGAGGCTGCGGTAGAGGAAGAGAAAAAGCAGATTCTGAAGCAAAACGGTATTATTCTGGAGTACGACGGCGGTGCGTTCAAGTTCCCGGTGGCAAGTTACACCCGTGTATCCTCTGAATTTGGATGGCGTCTCCATCCTACATTGGGATATAATAAATTCCACAATGGAGTCGACCTTGCATCTCCTACGGGAACAGCTATTTATGCGGCATACAGCGGAACGGTTGTGGCTGCGACTTACAGTTCCACCATGGGAAATTATGTTATGATCAATCATGGCAGCGGACTTTACACCATTTATATGCATGCATCAAAACTCTATGTGAAAAAGGATGATATTGTGGCAAGAGGAGATACGATTGCCGCGGTTGGCTCCACGGGTAGAAGTACCGGACCACATTTGCACTTTGGTGTCAGATTGAACGGAGAATATGTAAGTCCCTGGAATTATATTTCGAAATGATGGGGGAATCATTAGAATGGAAGGAGAGCCGTCCGATAAACGGTTGTATTAAAAAATGGATTTTCAGTTAAACGAGCAGCAGAAAAAGAATGTAAAAAGTGAGAAGACCAGGTCCTTCTGGGGCGGAGTTGCCACAGGAATGGGTATTTCACTGGTTCTGGTAATGTGTACGATTTTTGTGGTAGGCATATTTGCCTACATTGATTTGGAAGACTACAGCGGATCGGAGAACCGGGTTTTTATCGAAAATAACGTGGACTCCAACAGTGGGAATTCAAACCAGGGAATCGTAGTAGAAGGTGACGTTGTAAATCAGGATGTCGTCGAAAAAATGCAACTTATTGAGCAGGTAATTGACCGGTACTTCTATCAGGAAGAAACAGATAAGGAAGCTATGGTGGATGGCATCTACAAGGGAATGGTAAGTTCTCTGGGCGATCCCTATTCAGAATACTACACGGTGGAGGAATTAAACGAACTGCTGGAGGGTATTGAAGGTGTGTACTACGGAATCGGTTGCTATGTAAGTATGGATACTTCCGTGGGACTGGCAAAAATCAGCGGTATTATCTCCGGTGCACCTGCAGAAGAAGTGGATATCAGACCGGACGACTATATTTACGCAGTAGATGGTGTTGAGACATATGGAATGACCTTGAATGAGGTGGTTTCTCTCATCAAAGGACCGGAGGGAACAAAGGTAGTAATCACTTTGATACGTGACGGCCAATACTTAGATGTTGAGGTGGAGAGACGCCAGGTTGAAGCGCCTACCATCGAGACGGAAATGTATGATAACGGAATCGCCTATATCCAGATTACAGAGTTTGACGAAGTAACCGTGGAACAGTTTGCGGACGCTCTGAAAGATGCCAGAAATAATGATATGAAAGGTCTGATTATTGACCTTCGCGCCAATCCGGGAGGAAGTTTGAATGCAGTTGTTGAAATTGCAAAGCAGATTCTTCCGAAAGGTCTGATAGTTTATACCGAGGATCGGGATGGCAACCGCAAGGAATATTCCTGCAACGGAAAGAACGAACTGGAAGTGCCTTTAGTGGTGCTTATTGACGGAAATTCCGCAAGTGCTTCCGAGATTTTGGCAGGTGCTATTAAGGATTATGGAATTGGTACATTGGTTGGAACAACCACGTACGGTAAGGGAATCGTGCAGCAGGCTATTTCTTTGGGTGACGGTTCTGCTGTTAAATTGACAATCAGCACTTATTACAGTCCGAACGGAAACAATATTCATGGGGTAGGTGTTGAGCCTGATATTGTCTGTGAATTTGACGGGGACCGTTATTACAGCGACGAGAAATATGATAATCAGCTGGAGAAAGCGAAGGAGGTTCTGCTTGACTTGATTGAGCAGGCAAATTAGTAGAAGGTGATGCGGAAGAGATGGGGACTCTGATGTAGGAGAAAGGATTACACATGAATGAATTGAACATTACCGCCTATAGACCCGAAGAAGGCGAAAGTGCAATGCATTATGGGTTTGTTTCTATCAGAAACGGCTATTACTTCATTAATGCAAATGAAAACTTCTATGAGATAATTGGCTCTAATGTATGTTATTCTGTACTCGAGTTGATACATCCGGATGATTTGGAGTGTTTTCAGGAGGCTCTGGACCTGATGGAGAAGTGTCCTCAACACATTATTGCAAGGATGCGCTGTTATAATGACAAATATCGTTGGTTTTACATGATATTAAAGTATAACGGAAGAGTGATAGAAGGTTTTAATTCTTTTGATATTGAATTGACCGAGATTATGTCCATCAAGGACAAATTTTTGGAATACAGATGGAACATTGAAAAATATCGTAAGTTCATGAGCCTGTATCCGTACATGTTCTTTGAGTATGAGTTTAATACAGGTGTTTTCAAGATTTATCAGTATTTGGACGGACGCGGGCAGTTGCTTTTAGAGACACAGTTACAGCAGTTGTATGATGGGGTTCAGGGGAGAGGAGAGTTTACTGTCGCCCAAAAATCTGAATTTCAGATTCTTTATGAAGCATTATTAAATGGCCGTGACCATTTTAAAACAATGGTGGATGCGGTTACCCTTATGAAGGGGCATGAGGATATCCGTTATGAGTTCCGGTTCAGTACCATGTATAAGGATTCCCAGAAGGAAATGGCTGTGGGGCTCGTGAATGTCGTCAGTGAAAAGCAGCCAAAGAAGAGTTATTATCTCTCTGATAATGCTTTTGACCCCGGCACCGGTCTTTTAAATAAACGCGCCATAAATGAGTATGCCATTGATAAAATTCAGAGCAAGACCCCCGGGGTCTATCTTCTGATCATGGATGTAGATGATTTTAAGACGATCAACGATACATATGGTCATATGTATGGTGATGAAGTTCTGTCTCAGGTGGCAGAAATTATCAGTGGGACTTTAAAGGGAAGAGGCATGGCAGGCCGTTTCGGCGGTGATGAGTTTATGATTGTATTGGAAGGGGTGCATAACGAAGTTGATATGCGCCGTATTGTCACGACCATAAACAAGCATATAAATTGGACCTTTAACATTGATGCCGGAGTAAAGATAACCACATCTATCGGTATTTCAAAGTTTCCGGAAGACGGAACCACCTATGATGAACTGTTTTTAAAAGCGGACAAATGTCTGTATATTGCTAAGGCAAAGGGTAAGAACCGCCACATTATTTACAACGAGGAGAAGCATGGCGCGGTTGTGAAAGACGATAATGCCGGACGTGAAGTAGGATTGAAGGCGACCATCAGTGAGGAAGAGAAGACTATGATTGTGTCAGAGATGGTTTTGCGGCTTCACAGGCAGGGGATGGCGGCTATGGATGATGTCATGAGAGATATGCAGTCTTATTTTGATATCGACGGGGTCGCACTTTACAAAGGTGATAATTTGGAACGTGCTCTTTCCAGAGGTAAATATGTGAATCCTATTCAGAACCTCAGTTTTGTAGACAATGGAGGCTACCTGGAATTTTTGGATGATCAAGGCTTCTACATGGAGAATAAAATTCAAAGACTGGAAAGTAAATCGGCGATTGCTTATCAGATGTATAAAGAGCAGGAGACCCAGAAGTTCATCCAGTGCATTGTTTTAGATAATAAGAAGCCGGTTGCAGTCGTGTCCTTTGACTTCTTTAACCGTGCGCCCAAGTATGGTGCGACTGACATGGGATTGATGCGGATTGTGGGAAGACTTATGGCGGAGACACTTTTAAAGGGTGACGTGGAGTAAAGCCCCTTTTAGTGTACAATAACTGAAGTATAACAGGAACCGAGATAAGCGGAACCGAGATAAGGAAACTTATCCCGGTTCTTTTTGGAGGTAGGAAAATGCCATTTAAAATTGTTAGGAATGATATAACCAAAATGCAAGTGGATGCTATTGTAAATACTGCAAATCGGGCACCGATATATTCATCGGGAACGGACAGTGCGGTTTATACGGCAGCCGGTGCTGAAGAGTTATTGGCCGAGAGAAGAAAAATCGGATTCTTGAACGAAGGAGATGCGGCAATCACTCCGGGATTTCGTCTGCCGGCGAAATACATTATTCATACGGTTAGTCCTTATTATGAAGATGGAAAGCAGGGAGAAGCGGAGAAACTTCGTGACTGTTATGAAAAGAGTTTGTTGTTAGCTTTAGAATATGGCTGTAAAAGCATTGCCTTTCCACTCATTGCCACAGGAGGTTTTGGCTATCCCAAGGCAGAGGGAATGGAAATAGCCCTTGACGCAATACATAACTTTCTTTTGAAAGAAGATATGCTGGTTTATTTGGTGGTTTTTGATAAGGAAGCGGTCAGACTGTCCGGACAGATATTTGAGGACATCGAGGCTTTTATTGACGAAAACTATGTGGCGGAAAAAGAGGCTGCGGAATATGGTAACTGGGAATTTGGAACGACGGCGTTCCTTGGCGATGCATTCTTGAAAGAAATTCCGGAACCGGATTTGGAAGAACATTCGGTGCGAGCACCGGAGAGAATTGCTCTGCCTCCGGTTTGCTATTCGCAAACTGAAGCGCCACTGACTACACACGCAGGCAAACTGATGGTTGCAAAACCTACTGCGCCTACACGCTCCTTACAGGATATTGTGAAAAACGTAGGTGAAACCTTCCAACAGAGATTGTTCCGTCTGATGGATGAACGCGGTATGGAAGAAGTTGAACTATATAAGAAGGCTTGTAAAGATAAAAAGTTCTTTCATAAGATTAGATGTAATGTAAATTATCAGCCAAGCAAGCATACGGTTTACGCTTTTGCCTTTGCGCTGGAACTCAGTCTGGACGAGACAAAGGACTTGCTTGCAAGTGCGGGTTTTGCTTTCTCGCCAAGCAGCCAGTTTGACCTAATTATGCAGTATGCTTTTGAACATAAAATTTATGATTTATATAAGATAGATTGTATTTTATATGATTTTAATGAGAAACATTATTTCAGTTGTGAGTGAAGCCCGCTGTTTCAACGTGTAAAAAAGTCGCTTGTCAGGCGACTTTTTTTATTCTTCCGTAGGGTATAGTTTTCTTAGAAACAAGAAAACAGGTCAAAACGGAGGAAGAAACTATGAGAAAAAATTTAACAGAAATCGTATTCATTTTGGACAGAAGCGGCTCCATGTCAGGACTTGAGGCAGATACCATCGGCGGCTACAACTCTCTTTTGGAGAAACAGAAAAAGGAAGAGGGAGAGGCTTTCATTTCCACGGTATTGTTTGATGACAGACAGGAAGTGTTACACGATAGAGTGCCCTTGGATAGAATTAAGTCCATTACTGAAAAGGAATATTATGTACGCGGTTGTACAGCTTTGCTTGATGCGATAGGTGGAGCAATTCATCACATTGGAAATATACATAAATATGCAAGGGAGGAAGACAGACCGGAGAAGACGCTTTTTATTATTACAACAGATGGTATGGAGAATGCCAGCCGGAAATATACTTATGAAAAAGTAAAACAAATGATTGAACGGCAGAAAAGAAAATTTGGATGGGAATTCCTGTTTCTTGGCGCAAATATTGATGCTATTGAAGTGGCGGGCAGATTCGGGGTTGCGGCTAACCGTGCGGTAAACTATGAATGTGACAGCGAAGGAACCCAATTGAATTACCGGGTTCTTAGTGAAACTGTGAGCAAAGTAAGGATGTGCAGTGCGCAAACTATGACGGAGGTGTTGGACGATGGTTGGGCTGAAGAAATAGCCACGGATTATGAGAGGAGACATGATAAATAAGAATATGAAAAACATTTGGTTGGATGGAATTATGGGTGTTGCTTAGACATGGTGCGGTAGGGGATGCGTGTTCCAATTTAATAAAATGTTATTTTTTAAAGTGTATGGATGTGCTATAATATATCCATACACTTTTCTTATTAGAAGAATATCTTAGAAAAATGTCTAAGAGAAAATCGCAGTAGGGATAACGGGTGAGGGTATGTTTGAGTTTTTGATGAGTAGTAAAAAACAGATTAGCGTCTTTTAAGGAAAGCTAATAAAGCCATATATCAAGGAGGGACTTTCAGTGGGAATTTATCTTAATCAGGTAGGGTATTTGACAAAAGCAAAAAAAGGTGCAACCACTACTAAAAACTGTGCCTATAAAGTGGTAAATGCGGACACGAAAGAGGAAGTATATAGTGGAAGTAGCGTCGCAATGGGATACGATGCGGCAGCAGGCGAAGAAGCTTACGCGCTGGACTTTTCTAGCGTGGCAGCACCCGGTAAATACTATGTCGAAGGCGAAAACGGCGAATACTCTCATGTTTTTACCATTTCAGATAAGCCATATGACAAACTTCATACCGACATGATGAAATGCCTGTATTTCCAGCGTTGTGGCTGTGAACTCAAGGCTGAACACGCCGGTGTCTATACCCATAAAGCGTGTCATACTGCGCCGGCAATTCATTTGGAAGATTACATGGCAGGCACTCCGAATCCAAAAACTTACGACCTTACCGGAGGTTGGCATGATGCAGGTGATTTTGGCAGATATTCAACAGCGGCTGCGGTTGCTCTGGGACATCTTCTTTATGCTTATGAACTGTTCCCGGAAAGTTTTAAAGACAGTTTACAGATACCTGAGAGCGGCAACGATATGCCTGATATTTTAAACGAGTGCTTGTATGAACTTGAATGGCTTATCAAAATGCAGGCAGAAGATGGCGGCGTTTATCATAAGCTGACGGCATGGAGCCATGCGCCTTTTATCATGCCTGAAGATGACCACGATCCATTTCTGATTTATCCCGTATCATCTCTGGCAACTGCAGATTATGCGGCGATTATGGCATTGGCGTACAGGGTTTATAAAGAGTTCAGACCCGACTTTGCAAGGAAAGCCCTCGAAAAGGCAAAAAAAGCTTGGAGATGGCTTGAGGAAAATTCTTATATTGGATTTAAAAATCCCGATGGCAGCAATACCGGTGAATACGACGATGTTTGCGATGAGGATGAGCGTTTTTGGGCGGCTTGCGAGATGGCAAAAGCGGACCCGGAAAACGCTTCCGAATACATAAAGGCAGCGCAGAAATATGCTGAAAAAGTCAGCAAAATCGATTTTGGATGGACGGACGTATCTGCTTTCGGTTCATTGGCGGTTATGACAGCGCAGGAGGGACTGTTCCCGGCTGAATTTGTGAAGTATATTTCACAGGTGGTTTTCACTGAAGCAGACAGGCTTGTAGAGGTGCAGCAAAAATCCGGTTACAGGGTTGCTATGAATCCGGAAGACTATGTCTGGGGCAGCAATATGGTCATTTGTAACAGAGGCATGCTTTTTGTTTTATGTGCATTAAAGAGTGAGGAGGAGAAAGCAGATACCTACAAGGAAGCGGCGCTTTCCCAACTTCATTATCTGCTGGGAAGAAATGCGTTGGATATAAGTTATGTGACCGGTCACGGAGAAAATGCGTTCAAAAATCCCCATAACAGACCCACTGCATGCGACGGAATTGACGACCCTATGCCGGGTTGGGTTAGCGGAGGTCCCTTTATGGCTCCTTGCGATCCCGCTGCTGTGGAAAGAATTCCTGTGGGAACGGCGCCTATGAAGTGTTATGTGGATCATGTGGATAGTTATTCCACAAATGAGATTACGATTTACTGGAATTCGCCGGCGATTTTTATGACGGCGTATTTCTTGCAATGTGAAAATTAAGTGCAAGAGGTGAATGTGTATGAATGTGCAGGTTTCCGGCGTTTGCAGCCGTGGGGAAGAGAAGATAGCATATGTTCTTTTTGAAGAAGAGACACGCTCTGCTGAGGGTG
Organism: uncultured Lachnospiraceae bacterium; assembly: GCA_964425065.1. Taxonomy (GTDB): domain Bacteria; phylum Bacillota; class Clostridia; order Lachnospirales; family Lachnospiraceae; genus Acetatifactor. Next base: position 10,993 of record CAYRLN010000016.1, read on the forward strand.
TTATCCCGGAGTGCAAAATTGTGAGAAACAATGGATTTTCCGAGAAGGAAGTAAGCCACTTGGAGGAGTACATGCGGGAAAACCTTGGTATGTTAAAAAGACATGCGGTAGGAGTGAATCCTATCACGGCATTGATGAAAGATTAGGAAGCGGTATTAACGTAATATCGTATTGTTAATACTGCACGAAAAGTACATGGTAATATTTGTACAATTATAAACGAACAAATGTTTGCTAAACGTGTATGGGCATGCTATAATTAGAGAAGCTAGTCCGTACACGTTTTTT
>CAYRLN010000017.1:0-11204 GCA_964425065.1 uncultured Lachnospiraceae bacterium
GTTATTTGATTTCTGATCAAAGCATCTGATATTTCCTCTGGTATTTGTGGCAGAGGTTTTTCCATTAATTCTTTTATACTCATTCTTTTCTCCTTCACAATTTAGTAAGCAACTCCGCAAAGAAAAATATATCTTTCTTACCCCTTCATCGCCAGCGTTCGAATCAAATCCTTATACCGACTTGTCTCATTTACTATGTCATCCTCTGTCACGCCGTAGTACAGATGAATATCCTTATACATCTTGTCAAATTCACGTTTTCCGTTCTTCTTCCCTCGTTTAGTAGGTCCGCTGAATCCACCGCTGATGCATCCAAATCTGGCTTCCAGATCAATATGCATCGTCGTATTATTTTCTATTTTTCTAAGCACATGGAAATCAATCGCAAATTTTTCATCAGGGATTTCCTTTGCCATCTGCCGGCGCATCTCAAGCTCCGCAAAAAACTCTTGCAGCGCTTCTTCATCATGCCTTTTCAGTTTCGGTGGGGTTGCATATTCCCCAAGAAGCTGTGGCTCATACTGCATAATAAAAGAGGCCCGCAATTCGTCGTGCTGCCTTTGGTATTCACCGCTATCTTTTGCAATTTCCTCAAAGCCGTATTTTTCTTTTACATAAGACACCACTTCATCCATGGTGTGGGTTCCCGGCTTGATTTTACGGGCTATCCGCTCTTTTCTGCGCCTAAAACACCAGCCCTGCCATTTTTGTTTCAAAGTTTTCTTTCTCTTTCCGGCAATAAAAACCGATGTAGGGCCGTCACTGCCGCCGATAATGCTGACACTACCGGCTGATTTCTCTATTTTTCCCATGTTGTTGTTCCGTTCCTCACAAATCTTCTTACCTAACCGCACTCATATATCTGTTGTATGGTTTTTCCGAAATCTCTCTCAGTTCAATGTACTTTCTTCTGATTTCCGGATTCTCAGAGCCATACAAATATTCCCCAGACCCAATAATGTTAATAAGCTGCTTTACTTTTTCATAGGCACCGCCTGCTGCAACGCCCGATAAAATACACGTCAATCCAAGTCAGTTTTTTCCAGGCTATAGTTCGGTTTTACTTCTATCTTTTCACTTACCAAATTTATTTCTTCAATGTTCTGCATTACTTGCCCCAGTAAACCTTTCGCCGTCCTTTACATCTGTATAAATAAAGTTGCTGGAGCCTTCTTCAATATACAGAATATCCTCGCCATCAATCTTAAAATAGTAAACGAAGGGATAGCCTATTTTATCATCCTCTGTGAGTGTAAGTATGTCGCCTTCGACGGACCATTTGCCAAAGCCGATATAACTACTAAGCATACTTTCATAATACGAGTAAGTTCCATCCTCATTTATTGAGATTGTAAAACTGTCAAAGTCCATGCCCCCAAAAGTCTCGCCTGTGTAGGTATACACTCTGCCTGCAACATCGACCTGCTGAGACGCTTGTTCTCCGCACCCCTGTAAAAACATTACTGACATTACTAATACCAACATGCTACAAATCAATCTTTCTACTCTACTCATTTTCCCGCCATAATCCTCAAACTCTATTTACCCTTTCTCCACCTGCGTCCAATATATCTACACACAGTTTTTCGATACTCAATATATTCCTCGCCAAAGGCCACCATCAGGAAATCCTCTTCCACATTTACAATCTGCAAATGAAACATGACCGCCGCAAAAACAGACACCCCAAAAAGTATCCAGTTAAAGAACATCAATAAAATACCTATGTACACCAAGTCAAACCCCAAAAATGCAGGATTTCGGCTGATTTGATAAATGCCCTCCGTAACAAGCTCCGTCTTGTCCGTTTCCGACACGCCGGCACGCCAACTATCGCGCATGGTAACCACAGAGCATATGAATACTGTGACCCCTATCACCCCAACGGCAACGCCCGGCCATCTTGTCCACGCAGGCAGCATATGTATATTCATGCAAATACTGATAACCTCCACAATAACATCCGTAAAACGCAACTAAAATGATAATCGCAATCACTTGAAAAATCATTATTCTACCCTCCTCTGTTTAGTTCCTAATAATCAGTTCCACCATTCCCTCCTGCTCTGCCAGTACTTTAAATCCTGCTGCCAAATGGGTATGAACGGCCGCCTTACGTTCTAACTCAAATATATTGTGAATAGCATTTACATGCATTTTTTCAAATCCATACTCTACCAACAATTTTAATGCCTCTACAGAATATCCCTGCCCGCGGTATTTGGCTTCTAAGACAATGCCCATTTCATGCCAATCATTTTCAGTGCTCTTATGAAGATTCACTTCCCCAATGAATGTATTGTCTTCTTTTCTTACCACGTAGGCATAGAAACATTGTGGTTCATTTCCTATAAAATACTCATACCAATCTTTCCAATCACTCTCAGGAAAAGCAATGCAACCGGTCTTGGTATCGTATCCGTCAAACTCATCGTAACCTATATTATAATTCATGGTATCCGGGTCTGACATCAGTTGCTGCCGATACCGCAATTCGTCTAATCTAGGGATATGTAAATATAAATTTGCCACGTTAACCTCTCTCCAACCTCACCATCAATTTATCAAACACTTCCGCCACAGACACATGGCCCAATACCCGATTTTCAAAAAATCCCTCTGCAACAAGTCCGATGGCAGCATCCACTCCCGCTTTATTGTAGACAGAAAAATCCTTTAGTATATGATTTCTCTTTTCTTCATCCTGATTATACAATAACTCACGAATCGTCTGAAATGCCCTTTGCATATCTCCCAGTTCATTGTCCAGCCAAGTAACCTTAATACCTTTATTCTTTGCAAACTCAAACTGTTCAATCAAATTCATTGCTCCGCCGTAATCATCTCTTGCCGCTATCACCACGTTTCTGATGTGCCCCATTACCAGCGTTCCCATACACATAATGCAAGGTTCTAATCCAGCATACAGCGTGTATATTTTGGGGTTAGGATGCTTACTTATATCTAAATTTCTGATTGCTTCCGCTTCTGCGTGAGCCGTTGCCGGATTAGGAACTGTACATTCTGATATCTGATTCCTGCCCTCAGAGATTACTTCCCCTTTTTCATTCACGATTACAGCCGCTATCGCCTTACTGCCTTCACGTACTGATTGCCATTCAAGTTCAAAAATCCTTTTCCAAGGGATAGATAATTCATGATATTTCATTACAGAGTTCCCCTCCCAAATTAATACATTATTTTCTTTACAACAGCGTTTTTCCCTCAACCATCCTTGCTATCTCTTCCACCACCTGCTCCGGTTTCAGCCCTGTCGTATCAATCGCCGGGTAATCATACTCATCATAAAAATGAAAAGTATTTTTCATTCCGCGCTGTATCCGCTCTGCGTCACGCCCGTCACAAATTGCCCGTCTCACATTTTCTTCCTCGGAGCATTTTAGGATAACATAATGTAACTCAAACGGAATATTTTCACCTTCCAAGCGTTGCACCACTTCCTCAAATATCTCCTTGCGTTCCCCATGAAAGGAGTACGGGAAAATTACTGTATCTATATCTTCGCACAACAAATAATTCCTCAAAATACAATATATATTTTCCGTTACCGCTTTTTTCGTAGCCGGGGTAAGCGGAAACGGATTGATGGCTCTTAGGCAATCAGAATCCACATATGCACTTTTAGGGCAACTGTTTAATAATGCCAACGCGGTTGTACTTTTCCCCACCGCGTTGGGGCCTATGATTGTGATAAGGTGTTTCATTTGTTTCTCCTGTAAAACTTATTCTCAAACACTTACCGGTTCGTCTCCGACTCCTTCTTCCACTTAAGCCACTCCGAATCCAGCACTGTAGAATGTGGTTTTGATATAATCATGTCACACGGAAACTTGCCACACTGTCCACATACATCCAGACCTTTTTGAATGACACAATCTCTCGTATAGCAATCCCCTGCGCTATGTTCCTCCATGCAACCACCACAATTTCCTTTTATGTAAGTCGGGCAGGCTCCACAATAAAATCCGCATTTTCCAAGTAAATTTGAAGAAAGTTCCATTTTTTCCCTCCAATGTATAAATATCATCTCTATTTTACACCATGTACCGACCACCCACAAGTTTTGTGTTGATGGATATGGAAATCTTTAGATAAAAAAGCATGCAACCCAGATAGTTGCATGCTCGATTGATATCAGTACAATATTCTTTTTACAAGATTAATTTCACTTCATTACTGCCCGTCCGGCTCTCTTCACTTCCACTTCCCGGAATCCGGCTTCGTAATAGATTCTCTCTGCTGTCTCTTTTTCAACCCATAAGTAACAATTCTCTATATTGCGAGACTTGCAATATTCAACATAATTATACATCAGCGCTCTACCCACACCCATCTTCCGACATTCCTTGGAAACAAGAAGATAATCGCCCCGGCATACCCCATCACGCACATGGGCATATACCATGCCAACGGGTTTCCCCTCATAAAAAGCCACAAAGAAAAGAGTATTGTTATTTTGTATCGCTTTCTTTGCCACTTCGATTTCCCATGGCTCGTCCGCCTTTTGAAATATTTCTGCGCCGTATTCCTCATCCCATTCGGTTACCTTTTTCACAGTAACGAAGGGATTGGGTGCAATAGTATTTGCTTCAGCCAAAACCATATACTTCTGCTCTTCGCTCCAACTGTCAAACCCGAATGCAGATAAGGTATTTTTTATCTCTTCAAAATATCCGTCGTCAGATGCAGATTGATATATAATAGGTTTCATGCCTTTCTCATTGTAAAATCCAATAATGTCCTCCAACACTTTCCCTAAATCCGTTATTTTATCTTTAAAAATAACAGCGTGATTGGAATCGTACGAATCCTTATTATTTTCATTATAGAACAACAACCCATAATCCCTATGTTCATATAGAACCATTTCCCTTGGGAAAAGGTCTTCTTCCTTATAAATTTTTTCTAAGTTCATCTCCTTACCCCCAAACCTCAAATGCCCCGATTACCCGCAGCATATCAAGGTCAAAGTTTTCCCTGCCGTATAAATCCAGGAATAAATCCGTGTACTTATCTGTTTTCAAATTATATTTCAGGGACCAAAGCACCCAGTAAATATCCACATGCTTGTCGCCCACGCCTGCCAAGCCTCTATCTGCAAAAACTTTTGTAAGCGCAGCCTCTTCCTGCAAACGCCCTTTGGCAGATACTTTTTTCCTTTGGGAAATCCTCCAACTTCACCTCAATTTTTGTTTTTTCCATAATAACTCCTAAAAACGCCTGCTAAAACAGAGTCGTTCATCATTAATGTCATAAACTTCCAAGTTATGTTCCTTAATATACATGCGCTGATAACGCAGATACAAGTCCCGTGAACTGTAAAACAATTCACTTTCCGCGTCTCCGTATATTTTTATCAATTCGTCCATTGGCGGAACTGCACTATAATAGTCCTCGTCCAACTTTTCCAGATAACGGATAACTTCCGCAAAATCCATACCCTCGAATTGCTCTATATTCTCCGGGGTAAGAGTCAGCGCTACCGCACGGTTCTCCGTTTTAAAGGATTCTTCACCATTCACCCATTCTTTTTCGGTCTTAAACTTATTTGTATTAAAGCGGCTTTTTACCTTTTCGCTTAAGCTATCGTAATCCGCCCTGCTAAATCTCACTTCATCCAAGAGAACGCCCCTGCCTTCTGCATGGGGTACAAAAAACCGCAGATTTTCTGTTTTGTAATGCTCCATTTCTTCCGCCAGTGCATCCAGCTGGTCTGCATTTTCATGACTCACCGGCACATCCACGGTAACCGGCATTCCCACTTCGTTTGCAACCTTCAAAATAGACATCATGTAAGCATAGTCTCCCTTTCTGGCAGCAAAGCGGTCATGATACTCTTCTGTGCCGTAAAAGGTCAGGTCAATCAGTTCTATTCCATGCTCTTTGATATTTAAAAGCAGTTCCCTAATCTCTTCTTCGCTTCGGAATTTCATTCCGTCAAACTGCAAAAAGCTCCCCATAGGCGAACCGATACTTCTGCAAAAATCAATTGCCTCCAAAAGACCGGGATGCTCCATGGAATAACCCCAATAAAAAATGAATGTCAAATCCGGTCTGTTTTCTTTTATCCAATTATAAAATCTTTTCGCATAAGCCTCACTGCGCTTATAATCCACGCCGTTTTCTCTTCCGTTATAAGATAAAAGGCAATATTTACAGCGGTTCTCACAAGGAACGCAATAATTTGTAACATAAACATGTGTCGTTTTCATATATACTCCCATTTATCAAAACAACTTATTTCCGGCATGCATTCTGCTCCACAAATCACTGACCCAGAATATGTTTCTCCATACTCTCTTTCAGTTTGCATTCTTCATCTTCAATATGCGCCAAATAAGTCACCATAATTTTACTCTTCGGCAGGACATAACATTTCTGCTTCCATTTCCCGTTGATGCTGAATCCATCCCGGTATTTCCATACAAAATATCCGTAGCCGCCCTCGCGGTTCATCTGCTGGACAGACGTCGCTTCCCTGACATATTCTTCGGACAAAATACGCTTCCCGTCATAGACTCCACCATTATAAAGCAGCAAACCGATTTTGCTGAGTTCATGAACGGTTAATTCCATGGAAGAAGCCCCGTAAAAAAATCCATCCGGACACTGCCCGTAGGTCGGCTTGTTGATTCCAAGCGGTGCGAATAGTTTTCGCTCCAAATACTTATATAGATTCTCCTGCAGGGCAAAAGATGCCACCACACCTGCCAGATAAGCAGAAACATTGCTATAATCGAAAACCTTATTATCCACATCTGCAATAGGATAATTGAGGGCTTCTACAAGCCAACTTTCCCCATCCGGCCTGAAGGGATATCCGGCAATGGACATGGTCAAAAGACGCTTTGTTGTAATTTTCCGATACACATCCACCTGCGCCTCTGCCATTTTCCCAATGACATCCGACGGCAAATAGTCCAAAATAGATTTGTTTACATCCAGTTTCCCTTCATCCACTGCCATTCCCACTGCAATAGATGTAATAGTTTTTGTGGCTGAGTAAATGGGATGCCGGTTATCCTCGGTATCTCCATAGCTATGTATCAATTTACCATCCTCATAAACCTCTACCCCAAACACATTCCATTCATTCTGTTGTATGTCTTTTACAAATGCATCAAAATCCATGTTATTCTGCCTTTTTCGCCGTATCTATGCTCTTTCCAAAAACGACAAATCTGTCATATAAGTATTCTGTCACAAAATTAATCAGCATTGTGCCAATCAGCACCAAATATTCGTTCCAACCAACGCTTTCACCCGTAAGCACAGCAGTCCACCAGGTAGAAAGGGGAGTGAAAATCACATAAAAAACTGCTACCTTCATCATGGCAACCGGAACATTGTTGGCGGAATAGAAGGTAAATTTCCGGTTCAAGGTAAAATTCCACACTACCGATAGTACAAGGGAAACCAGATAAGAAACCCAGTGAATCAGATGCAGTCCTTCCTCCATAATGGTAAAACTCAGCACCTGGATAATTCCGGCACTTGCTGAAAACAAGACAAATTTTATTGTCCTAAGTAGTTCTTTTTTTGTGTTTGTCATAAGATATACCTTCTTTCTTTTTTCAATCTCAAGATCCTATGATTGTCCTTGTGATATCTCAGGCAATCATAGCACTGAATTACTTAATTTCCTTCGTATAGCACACATACCGTCCTACGCATCGGAAATCCAGTTCTTCTACTGCTGCCTGTTCCTTTTCCTCGCAGAAGAATGTCAAATATTTTGCCCCCAAGCGTTTTCCTTCATTAAGTGCCGCAATCAATAATGCCTGAAACCTTTCCTTGCTGAGCTTTCCTTCCAAAAACTCTATCCCGAATATCTCCAGATACTCGCCCCCGCTGGTGCAAAATACAGTTCCAATGGGCTTTTTCTCTTCATAATACACATATATTTTCCAAGAATCTATTTCAGCCCAAATCCGCTCACAAGTCCAATACATATCGTCTTCTAATTGCGAATGAACAGCCTGAAAATCCTCGAAGTTTTCCCTGGTTACCCCCGCTACATTTTCACACACCGGACGCAATTCATATGTATCAAAGAAAAAGGAATTATTATAATCATCTTCAATACAAGTAAAACCATTTTTCTCAAGAAACTCTATCGCGCCCACATTCGTCTTAGGGAAACCAAAATACAAGGAATATCCTTTAAATTTTTCTTCCAGCAAGACCATCAATTCTGCGAGTGCTGTCTCCGTCTCCTTATTTATACTGCAACCATGCAGTTGCAAATAATTGTCTTCCTCAATCCAGAAATACTCAATCCAGCCTTCCATATTGCCTTCATGAAAAAATAGTAAAATCTCACTTTCTTCTTCTGAAACACTCTTTTTAGCCGAACGGACAAAATCCTCTTTTGTCTTAATTCCGTCTGCGTAAGTCGGGTAACAGGATTTACTCTGATCAAGTGTAATTTCGTAAATCCAATCCACATATTTATCTATATCTTCTTTTGTTGCTTTCACTAACATGGTTATTTAAACCTTTCTTTTGTACATTCTCTGCGTATTAAAAAAACACTTTACCTAAACAGTGCTCGTATTTTAAATATTCTTCTCACACCATCGCCCATTTTCCAGCCAATGATAATTCTCCGACAAATCATCATTTTCAAAAACTTCAAGCATATTTTCAAACCCATCTGCCAGAACATAATCGGACAAATTTTCCCTGTCAATCCAGAAGACTTCTCCTTCATCGGAAGACTTAAGTTCCCCTGAAAATGCATTTGTCTTGAAAAAGAACACCATATACCTATAAGAACCGTCCTTTTTCGTGAATTGTTTTATTCCACAAAGCTTCACCTCAGAAATAGTCAATCCCGTTTCTTCTTTCACTTCCCGAATAGTCGACTCCACAAAAGATTCTCTCGGTTCCACATGTCCTCCCGGAAAAGTAATTCCCGGCCAATCCGGGTCCTTTCTGTCTTGAACCAGGATACGATTCCCATCGTATATCATGCACATATTTGTTAAAACACAAGTTTCTGTCCGTGCCATATTTCTCCTCCGTGAATTGGTATTTCATTGCTCTACTCCAAATAAATAGCCTTTCCCTTTTTGAGGATTTCCCACATAGGGGAGGGGAACCAATCCGCTTTCCTCTTTTAATGCACATCTTATGAGCTGCTTTGTCAAATCGGGTACATCCTCCCGCTGCAACGCCTCATTTACATCCATCCAAACCACTTCATCATTTTCATCATGGTCTGAAGCAGCCTGTCCGGATAAACCGGCTTCCCTATTCTTCTAACATATAATACAATCTTTCTTCGCTGTATGTTCTGGCCTGTAAGACAATGGCAGAGTCCCCCAAAACTTCTTTAATAATTCTAAGTTCCAACGCCCGTCTCCTATGAAAATGTGCCACCAAATCTTCCATATCCTGACAATTGTTGTTCTTTCCGTATGGCGACTCCTTTAGATAATTCATCATAAGCGGAAACCACATTTCATTTCCCTGTTCATCGCATCGTTCTCTTCGCGCCTGCATCAGGTTTTCACGGATATTTCCCGAATCCAGATAGATTAATTTGAAGGACTTATCTTTCAACACTTCAAAGGCTTCCCGATAAAACTTTATAATCTCTTCATCCTGCATTTCGTAGAACAGCATCATGCTCTCGATACTATTTTGGAAAAAGGAGCATTCAAATACATTACCTTCTCCCGAAAAAGAGGCATACCTTTGCATGATGATATCATGAAATCTTTCAAAAGGCACTCTGCCGTTATAAATTTCATGCCCTTCCATATATTTGTAAAATTCTCTGTTCTCCGCCAGAATCAATGTGTAAGCAGTGATATAAAAATCACCTTCCTGCTTTGTTTTTGCTTCTATTTCTTTTCTCAATCCCGGAAAATTTTCCAAGGTTTTCTCATACTCCTCCCCGGTCATGTAACTGCACCATGCAAGCTCCACGGGAGAAATATCCCCCTCCCGGAACGCCCGGTACTCCGGAACGTGAGTCACAATCTTTGTAACCAGAGTGGATTTTCCGGTTCCCTGAATCCCTTCAATAAAAATGTTTTTCAAATTAGCCATTTATACTCTCCTAAAATAAGCTTAGTTGCTGGTACCCTTCATTTTCGGGAAATTCATGCAAATAAGAAAATACATCATCTATCTTACACATAATCCCGTTTTCTTTACATTTCTTATAAAAAATCTTCATCAGTTCCCCGTTGGCATCACTGCTGATTTCATAAGCATAGCCATATTTCTGATGATATTTTTGTCTGAGCCCCGGAAAATGCCTGTCCAACTTTTCATAAAAATATTCCCGGTTGCCTTCCCGCAAAGTAAGTCCCATTCCAAAGCAAATGATTCCCTTCACCTTTGCCCGGATGCAATAATCCAATATCCCTTCCAAATTTTCCTTTGTATCGTTGATAAAGGGTAAAACCGGTGAGAGCCAAACTACAGTTGGAATCCCATTATCCCGTAATATTTCCAGCACCTCAAAGCGCCTTGCCGTGGTACACACCCCCGGTTCCAAAATGGCACACAAATCCTCATCATAGGTGGTCATTGTCATCTGCACTACGCATTTTGCCTTCCCATTAATACTTTTGAGCAAATCCAAATCCCGCAATATACGGTCAGATTTTGTTTGTATTGCCAGCCCGAAGCCATACTCGTCTATTATTTCCAGACAACGCCTTGTCAGGCCGAGCTGTTCCTCGCAGTGCATATAAGGATCGCACATGGCGCCGGTTCCTATCATGCAACGTTTCCGTTTGGACCGGAGTGCCTGTTCCAAAAGCCCGGGCGCGTTTTGCTTCACTTCAATGTCTTCAAAATCATGTAATATCTGATAACACTTGCTCCTGCTGTCACAATAAATACAGCCATGAGTACAGCCGCGATATAAATTCATTCCGTTATGTGCAGATAAGATTCCTTTTGCATCTACGAAATGCATGCCCCCTCCTTTGTCAGTTCCCCGCATGACGCCTCAAAAAGAGGACGTACTCAGCGGTACTGTCCATCATCCGGATATTCTCTTCCGTTTGTACATTCTTTGTGATTCCCATAGTTTTACTTGCTCCGCTTATTTTCCTCTGTTACACGCGTAAACCCGCACTGTTTTCATTATACCATGTGCGCAGAAAAGAAAGCGACCCGCAGGGGCATTTTCTTTTCAAGCCATGGCTTTCGGTATAATG
>CAYRLN010000018.1:0-11132 GCA_964425065.1 uncultured Lachnospiraceae bacterium
CAGGCGCACAATCTTTCCTTCCGGGGTTGTCGGCATACCGCTGGTCTGGTGGTTTTCAATTCCGTCCTTTACTTCAAAAGTCAGATTCAATCCCTGCCCGTTTTTCTCCAACAGTTCTACCGTACGCACGCTCTGTTTATTATGTTCAAATCCATAAGGGCAGACGCGGTTCAGTGCTCTCTCCCCCGCATGTCCAAAGGGCGTATGTCCCAAATCATGTCCCAGCGCAATGGCCTCTACCAAATCCTCGTTTAAACGAAGTGCCTTTGCAATGGTTCTGGCATTTTGGGAAACCTCCAATGTATGAGTCAGTCTGGTACGGTAATGGTCTCCTTCCGGCGTTAAAAACACCTGTGTTTTGTCCTTCAACCTGCGGAAGGATTTACTGTGAATAATTCGGTCTCTGTCTCTTTGGAATACCGGGCGGATATCACACTGTGCTTCCTCCCTCGTTCTCCCCTTGGAATTCATGCTGAATGCCGCATAGGGACTTAAATATTCCTTTTCCCACTGTTCCAGTCTTTCTCTGATAGTCATGGTGCCCCTTTCTGCGAAACTTAAGTTCCGCTCCCATAAAACGTCAAAAAAATACATTCCTACTTATAATATTCCGCGTCCGTTTTCTTTTTCCTTTTTTTATTTTTACGGACTACTTATTTTTTACGGACTCATTTATTTTTACGGAGGGCGGCCGCAAAAAAAAAAGAGAATGCATTTCTGCATCCTCCTTCCATTACGCTATTCTTGGAAGACAAGGCACTAAAATCACTGTAAATTCACGCTTGGCACATACAAATCACTGATTCCCGAAACATCCGGCAAAACCAAATCTTCGCACTCTTTTCCCGCCGGTGCCACTACCAGTGTTCCATCCGATTTTAAACCAAAATGAAAATAGTCTCCTGCCGAAACCGCCACAATGTCGGTCCAGTCCGAAACATAACTTTGTTGCTCACTTCCGGAGCCAACCGCCACCACAGTTCCATCACTTTTTAGACCTAATACGTTAAAATATGATTTGGAAATAGCAATAATATCCGTCCATTTTTCTACCGCAAAGTAATCCCCATACGCTCCTTCCACACTATCCGATACAACCACAGTTCCGTCGGATTTCAACCCTATTACACTGTCCATTCCATAGTAGGCTATATCTACAATATCCGTCCACGATTCCATATTGTCATAAACATTTGCAGATGCATTGTAATAAAGGGGAACCTGTTTGTTACTATAAACAAAACTTACCGTCCCATCCTCATGCAAAACTACCACCGTCTGTTCTCCGGTTTCCACATCCACAATATTACCCCAACTCTCTAATTCTTCCTGCACTTGCATACTTTCTAAATAAGCACAGTTTTTACTATAAGCATACAGTTTCCCATTTTTATCCAATGCTGCATAATCGGAACTCCCCGTTGACAATAACTCCAAATTGGATAGGGATGTTAACTTGTCCGTTCTCTCCTTCATCCACTCCTCATCAACCGTTGTAAAAAAATTCCCTTCACTGTCCACTGCGTCAATCCCTTCAAAAGCATAAGACAATCTTCTAATGTCTGTCCATTCTTCTGCCAAAGAATAGTAATCATAACTTTCCTCACGATTGAAACAAATAACAACTTCCCCATTCGAATTAATTGCGGCAACTCCGGTGTACAAATTCTCTATATAATCCCCGGAAATCAAATATCTGAGTTGGCTTAACAACTCCTTGGCATAAGCGTTATCCTTTATTTCAGTCAATAACCCGATAGCCTGGGGATACTTTTTCTCCCCAATCAGCAAGATAGCTTCGTCCAAAATCTCTTCTTCCGAAACGATTGTTTCTTGGAGGGCATCATTTTCATCCTGTTTCGAAGAAACAATATCCGTTATAAATTTTCCGTTATTCTCACTGCTGACTACGGTTTCTGTGTCATCAGATTCCACAACGCTGCAACCGCTGAGTAAAGAAAGCGCGCCTACCAGACATAACATAAAACATATTTTTTTACAAACCAATTCAACCCCACCTCATTCCGGTCTTTGGTACTTCTTCCTTGAGTATAACAACTTTGTAATCCTGCGTCAACAAAGCCGCCTCTCAAAAACCCCCTTGACATCCCGCCCCAAATGTATTACTCTAACCATATAGAGTGTATTAACTTTCTTAATACACTTAAGGAGGGATAAATATGATTGTACTGGATTATCGGGACAAGCGGCCTATCTATGAACAGGTCGTAGAAAAAATGGAACATTTGATTATCTGTGGCGGCTTGGAGGCCAACAGCAAATTGCCCTCCGTCAGAAATCTTGCCATGGAGCTTTCCGTGAATCCCAACACCATTCAGCGCGCCTACGCCCAGCTGGAACAGGACGGGTACATTTACACCGTCATCGGACGGGGAAACTATGTCACCGCCCGCAGTGAATGGCAAACCGGAAAATTTGAGGAACTAAGGCGGGAATTCAAAGAACTGCTGGGAAAAGCTCACGACGCAGGTATGCCAAAGGAGGCTTTGCTGAACATAATTCACGGAATTTACGCTGAAAATGCAGAAAACATAGGAAATAAGGAGGTAACGACCCATGATTGAGATTCAGAACGTAAGCAAAAAATTTGATAATCTCCTTGCACTTGACAATGTAACCGCAACCATCACCGAAGGACATGTATTCGGCCTGATTGGTACAAACGGTGCCGGAAAAAGTACTTTAATCCGCACCATCTGCGGTGTCTATAAACCGGAAACAGGCCGGGTACTGATTGATGGAGAAGATGTGTTTGAAAACCCTGCTGCCAAAGCAAAAATTTTCTACATATCCGATGACCAGTTCTTCTTTCCAAACGGCACACCCATGGACATGGTAGCCTACTACCGCTCCTTCTATCCCGCCTTTGACGAAGAGAGGTTCTTGACCCTTCTAAATGTACTTAGCCTGGATAAAAACCGCCGCATCAACACCTTCTCCAAAGGTATGAAAAAGCAGTTGTCCGTACTTCTGGGCGTATGCTCCGGCACCAAATATCTGCTCTGCGACGAAACCTTTGACGGACTTGATCCGGTCATCCGACAGGCAGTAAAAAGCCTCTTTATCAAGGAAATCGAAGAAAAAGGATTGACCCCTATTATCGCTTCCCACAACCTGCGTGAATTGGAAGACATCTGTGAACACGTGGGTCTGCTCCACAAGGGTGGCATCCTGTTCACTCAGGATTTGGAGAATATGAAACTTGGAATTTTCAAATTGCAATGTGTATTGAAAGAGGAAACTTCCCTTAACACGTTAAAAGAAAAATTCCCCGTGCTCAAAGAAGAACGCAGAGGCTCCCTCTACACGCTCACTCTCCGGGGCAAGAGCGAAGAATTGGATTCCTTTATGGAAACCCTGCAACCGGTCTTTTATGAAAGACTGCCCTTATCATTAGAAGAAATCTTTATCAGTGAAACGGAGGTGAAAGGTTATGACTTCTCAAATCTCTATGCGTAAATTACTCAAGCTGGAATTCAAGCAAAATGCCTGGATGCTTGCGCTTTCCTCCTTAGCACAATTCATGGCCGGACCGGTAATGTTCCTTCTGTCTGTCAGTGATTCTTATTCCACCACTGCCATTACCGTATCAAGACATTGTGGGTATATCGGAGAAACTTATTTCTTTGCACAAATTTTTATGATTATTTTGAGCATTTGCTTTACCATATTCAGTTACCGCTATTTGTTTTCCAAGCGCATGGTGGATTTATACCATAGCGCACCCATCAGCCGCGGAAAACTGTTTTGGGTAAAATATATCCATGGTTTTCTGGTGTGGTTTATTCCTTTTTTGGTGTTCAGCATCCTTTTATTGCTACTCTCCTTTGCCCGTCTGAATACGAGTCTGACCTTAGCATATATGGGTATGCTTACCTTAAACTACCTGAAAACACTGTTGCTCTCTTTTTTCTGCTTCTTTATCTTCTACCATTTGTATTTGGTAGCCGTATATCTGAGCGGAAATGTACTCAACATGTTTACCAATGTTGCCATTATCGGCTTTTGCATTGTCTGCCTTTACGGACTGGGACTGAGCTGTGCGGAGTGTTATTTTGACACCTTCTGTACCACACCCTCCGGTGTACTTATGGATGCTCTCTTTGCCCTTTCTCCTTTCGCGGCACCCTTTTATATTTATATCTGTTACGATGAAGGAGGACTTGCATTCCTTTTTACCGGACATCCCACCTTGCTTATCGTGAGCCTGGTGCTTTGCGTGGCACTCCTTTTCCTTGCAAAAAAACTCTACAACAAACGGCCCAGCGAACTGGCTGAGCGCGGAACCACAAATAAATGGTATGCCACAGCGGCAAAGTTAGCCGTTTCCTTCGTGGCCTCCATTGCCTTTGCCCTCTTTTTTGGAGAACTCGTTTACGGCTCTTCCGGATTGTTTTGGGGCATCTTTGGTGCCATCTTTGGCGGAATCCTTTGCTACGGTGCGGTGAATAGTATTTTCCACACTACCATTAAGGCCTTCTTTAAAAATATTGTACAAATGATTGCCGTTACCGCAGGCGGAATCCTCTTTCTCCTGGCTTTCCAATTGGACTGGTTCGGCTACGATAACTATCTTCCCGCCAAAGAAAATATTGCCGGGGTTGCCATTTATAGTTACAGTTTTTCCGACGGTACCCAGAATATCGAGATTACAAACAATTCTTCTGATTCCCTCGGTTTTTCCTACGGCACCACGAGCCAACGCGTCACTCAAAAACAGCTGCTTACCGACAAGGATATTTGTTATGACTTCCTTGATTTGGCCATAAACGGTCCTGCCAACCAAACGGATTCGAATAATTATACTTCCTATTATGTAAAAGTAGCGTTGGAAAACGGACGGACTTATTATCGCTGGTATCGCATTTACGACAGCGATTATGAAGTATTAAAACCTTTTATTGAATCGGAGGAATACAAAAACACAAATTATAAACTTTCCGCCGGACTCATGGGATATCCGGACAACGTAGAACTCTACCTCCAAGATGCCCATATTTCCTTAACAATGTCTGATGACAATATTAAGGAGCTGATGGATGCATATTGGCAGGATTTCGAAGAACATTATACAGTGGAGGAATTGGCCTCCTATATGAGCACCGCTAATCTGGAACTGTACTATGTTGACTCGGACGGCATGCATCACTACTTTAATTTGTTGGTTCCCGATTTCTACACCCACACTATGGAGTATTTGAAATCACTGTACCCGGACTACTTCCCCTATATTACTAGTCCCGACCAGATTATAAGTCTGGAACCATATATGTCCAAATATATGTATGAAGAGTATGGCGGCTTTGCAAATTATTATGAGATGGAAGGTGCAGAAACGCCCCAGTGGCTGAAAGACGCCATGGAACAGGATTCCGGGGAACAGTCCCTCCGGGAAGGTTCGGAAGAAATTATTGTGTTGGGAAACACCGCCTCCGGTACCGCTACCATAGCCCAGATTGAAAATATAACCATCACAATGGGCACAGGGAGCGGAGAAATTACCATCACCGACCCTGAAATGATTGAATTGATTTTCCCTTATCTGTATTTCGGTGAATATAATGACAGTTTGGGATTCAGGGATTACATCTACTTTGCCTCTGTACGTACCTCCACAAGCAATTACATTTCCTGCTATGTAAAACCGAATACCGTTCCCCAGGAAATACTGGATTTTCTGGAAGCAAACGTGACGGTGGAAATTTCTAAAAAAGTCAGTGAGCAGGCCATATCTGAATTGTAAAGAAAAGACGCTTAGGTTTTTGACTCCTAAGCGTCCTTTTTTATTGTTCTTTTTTTGTGGCCAGTTTGTGCATTTCCTCGGTAGCGAAAGAAATTTTTGTAATTACATCCCGCTTGGTCATGTAGCACCAGAAACTGTCATCCGGTATAGAGATATCAATCAAATCTCCTTTTTTCTTATAGTCATATTCGATATGCATGCTGTCCAGGCTCTTTGCATTGCGGACCAAAGTGTAATCTTCTCCATAATAATTACATTCCAGTCTGGTTTCCGTAGGTGTCTGGATAAACTTTCCCATGCCCTGCTTATAGAATTTCGTATCCGGAAGGGTATACACTAAAACATCATCTTCAAAGTAATAGGTACCGTCCTCAATTTCCTTGCGGACGCACTCTCTCTCCCATTTACTCCAATCGGGAATATGGCTGAAAATGGGGTCTCCTTCCAAGGCATTTAATCTTCCGTACTCGTCCATCTCCCAGGTCTTGCCGCAATGTTCGCACCAAAGTCCGGTACCCTCGGAATGCATCTGACCTTCCGTTTCACAGGCTGCACATTTATAAAGCAGGCTGTGCAGACCGTTTGCCCTTCCGGGGTGGTCGATTTTCACTGTATTATCCCACTGCCACTTAAAATCGTCATACGCAAAGTTTTCCAAAATGCGCTTATTTATCTCATCCACGCTAAGTGCTTTTGCTTCTTCTGCGGTGACAATCTGCACCATCTCTGCCTCCACACGGGTCTTCTTATTTTTCTTGTTCCACTGGGGACAAGTGATGAAGTTACCGTGTATACGAAGCACCACCACAGGCACCTTTAGAAGTTTAACCGTTTTCCCCAAAGAATCCGGAAGATAGGAAGTACATCCGTCCAACGAATATCTCGCCTCCGGGAAAATGCAGAAAATACTATGCAGTTTATCGATACAATATTTCATGTTTTTTACCAGATGCACATCGGTAATAAATTTCCGGGTTCCCAATACACCCAAATGACGCATTAAAAGTTCCGTATAATCCCTAAATCCTTCCAGCGTCATAACATTGTTTACCGGGTATGGATCGGTGGCCACCACCATAATATTAAAATCCACCATGGAAGAATGTGTTACAAGAAGCAAATACGGCTTATCTTCCACTCCTTCCATACCGATTTTCTCCAGGCTAAAGCCGCGCTCTTTAAGGTCCGGCTTACTGATAATCCACTTTGCAACCTTGAATAAAAACCAAGGTCTGTGTGGTTTTTTGGCAAAATCAAAACGTTCAATCTTCTCATTTGTCAAATTTGTCATATTCAATTTCCCCACTCATATTTTTTATTACCTGCAAATATCAAAAATAAACTCTGCGACGGCATCCATGGCCTCGCCGGCCTGCTTAAAAGGTGACATCTGGAATACATGCCACATTCCTTTATATTCGTCCATTTTCACGGACACATTGGCTTTTACCATCTTCTTGTGAAGCCGCAGGGAATCACTGAGCAAAATCTCATTGCTTCCCACCTGAATGTAAGTGGGCGGAAATCCCGTAAATTCCCCAAAAAGAGGTGATATGTAAGGATTTTCCAGCACTTCCTGCTCCGGATTTACCCCCACATACGCTTCAATCATTCTGTCTATGTATCCTCTGTCCAAAACCGGATCAATCTCTGCCTTGGTGTCGAAACTTTTACCGCTGCAGGTCAAATCCGTCCAGGGAGACATCAGCACCAGTCCCCGGGGAAGCAGTCTTTTCTGCTCCCTTAACTTATGTACCAATGCCAGCGCCATATTTCCTCCGGCAGAGTCTCCCACCAGAATCACATCCCGCGCGCCATACCCCAGCAGCATCAGATAATCCCATACCTTTAAGGCATCTTCTCCTGCTGCCGGATAAGGGCTTTCCGGCGCCAACCGATAATCAAAACTCAGCACATCCATGGACGTGCAGGTGGCCAGTTTCGTAGTCAGGGTTCTTCCGTACAGACAACTCCCCGTGGAATAACCGCCTCCGTGGCAATATAAAATCACATACTTTTTCATATGAGCCCGCTCCACGCTGACCCACTCTCCGTGCATACCGCAGATATCCACATCCCGGTATTCCACATCCTTATCTTTTCCGAACAAGCTTCCCACCTGATCCTGGGATTGTCTGTGCTTTTCAATATCCGTATTTTCTATCCGCCCATGCACGCGCTTGATCAGCTGCATAAGGTTCTGGTTTCTCTTTTCTGAATTTGGCATAATCGTTTCTCTCCGGCAAATCTTTTAAAAATGTAATCTTCTGCGGATGGCATTACGAAATCTCTTTACCGACAAAAGCGTAACAATTGTTGCATCGATAATCACGCAAACCGTCAGCACAATCGCTGACCATGTCAGGGATATTTTGCCGTAAAGCAAATGGTCAATCAGTATTTCCAATCCGCAGCAAATCACGCCGATACTTGTGATTGTATATAAGGCCGTGGGTAAAAATCCCTTTGCCACCTTTTTTTCACAAAATGTAAAAACCTCCGCAACTATGGTCAGCAACACGACAATCGGCAGTCCAAGCCGCCAAAACCATTCTCTGCCCGGTGTCATATAGGTCAGCATAAACAGATAAACGGAAAGCATCACCCCATCCATGAACAGATACACATACACCGGAAATTTAAGCGGGACAGTTGCCGGTATCAGCATAACCCACATAAGAGCACACGCCCCTACAATGGAAACCGACCAAGGATAACTGTCATATGCCCAGATATTCAAAACCACACAAGTTATGGCCGTCACAACCGCAATCACCGTAATGAGCAACCATACGTCCTTTCTTTGAATAAGTTCCGCCTGTCCCTTTTCCTTGGGAAAAACAGGCTTTTCCGCTTCGGTTGCCACCCTCTTTGGATGGTAGACAGGAGTATTGCAAAGAGGACATTCTTTCAAATCCCTGCCCAGTTCCACACCGCAGTTCACACAATATGACATACTCTACTCCTCCCTTTCTCTGTTACTTTCTATTTTTACATGGATACCGTCCTGCACCAGTTTGCGGAAGAAAAACCGTTCCACATCCGCCTCCACAATACTGCTGGCAAAGGTGACGGTAAGAATATCTTCAAAACTGATAATGGCACAATTGGTGCGGCTTGAAAAAGGCTGCCCCATGCAGATGTCAAATCTGTGGATATACTCCTTCATGCTTTCCGGCACCTTCATCACGCCCATATTGGTAAGTCCCGCCGAGGAATGTTTGTCCTGCACTGCGGCATAAAAACGGCTGACCACAAAATCCTTTAAAAACAAAGGTACTATCCTGATAAAAGAATTGGACTGGGTTCTCGCATTGGTGGTAATATCCCCCCGCAAAGTCTTTTCATTGATATAGTATCTCATATAATTATGCACATGTGCCACAATTTCTTCAAAGGTATATTCTCCCAGTCTGGGGTCAACACTCGGGTAAATCATCGTGATAAAGTTGCGGAGAGTCTTTGAAGGAAAGAATCTGCGCAAATTTACGGGCATGGCAATTGCCACAGGCTTTAATTTAAAGTGCCACTCGGTTTCCTGTTTCTGCAGCAAGGCATAAAGAAGCACCGCATTCAAATACTCCGTAATTGTGGCGTTGTATTTTTTTGCCACTTCCATTACCCGGGAAGCCGACATAATTCCCTCTATGATATTCAGCGTATAAAAAGGCTCCTTCGTCCCTCTCACGCGATACGCCTTCTCACTTGGTCTCGGTGGACAAACCTTTGCATTGGCATACTTCATGTATGCGTCTTCCAGTTCACCCTCTTCCGGCTTCTCATTGATATCCTTGACAAAACCCCCGTTTTCTATGTTGTACCCTTTCAGCCGCAAATAAGTTGCCGTCACCGTGAGAAGCACGCACATACCGCCCGTACCGTCCCCGAGGGAATGATGGGCTTCCAAAGCAATTCTTTTTCCGTAATAATAAAAACGGATTAAATACCTGTTGTTGGACTTAAAGGGCATTGGCATACATGGATTTTTAATGTCCTCCTGCACAAAGGGGCCCGGCCTGTTATTCGGCTCCAGATACCGCCAAAACACTCCCTTTCTGATTGCCGCCTTATAGGTTGGAAATCTGGGAAGTGCCAAATCAACTGCCTGCTGCAAAAGGTCCGGGTCCACATCCTCCTTTAACAGCAGTGCAAGCCGGTATACCGACGAAAAATCCCGTCTTTGCAAAGTGGGATAGACGATGGCAGACAAGTCCAGTTTATACCAGTCGCGTTCTTCCTTATGAGGCATAAAACCTTTTTTCTTTTCCGCTTTTTCTTTTTCTGCCATGACCTCTCCTTTTTATTTCGGTATGGTAAAATATGCAATTCCTATGGTTTCCTTGCCTGTTATACAAGCATTGGAGAAGGAAGCCTTCTGCAAAATCACCCGTTTAAAGGGAATACACTTTTGGATTTCCCTCTTAATATATTCCTGCTGTTTTACATTGCAGCCCACATGGGTAATAAAGACCACTTCCGTATTTATCTTTTTCTTATTCCTGAAATTCCAACGTATTACCTTTTTCCATACTTTCTGCAGGTTTCCTCCCAGCAGGGACTTAATGACAAGCCTGCCCTGATGCATGGAAACACAGGGGTGCAAATCAAATGTTTTGCAAATTCCTACCGTAACGTTTCTGAGTCTGCCGCTTTGGTGCAAAATATTTGCACCCGGCAGAATAAATCTGGTCTGGATATTTCCTTTTACCCTCTCCAGTTCCTCATAGATTTGTGCTGCCGGCACGCCCTCTTTGGCAAGTTTTGCAGCATACAAAACGAGAATTCCCTCGCCGCCGGAAATCTGTCCCGAATCTACCACGCGCACATGGTCAAATCCTTTTGCAGCCTTCACGGCAATATCATAACTGTTCGAGGAGTGGGCCGCTACAGAAATATGTATTACCCGTTCCGCCTCCGTAAGCACATTTGCAAAGAACTCCTCATACTCTTCCACGGTTACGCTTGCAACGGTGGCCTTGGTGCTGTCACCCTCGATATATTCCGTCAAACTGTCCGCATCAATTTCCCTGGTGTCCATAAACCGTCCACCCGGGGTATTAATGTATAAATACATCAGTCTGATGTCATACTTTTCAAGCAGCTCCGGGGGAATATCACTGACACAATCCGCCGTAATATATATTTTCTTACGTTTTCTCTGTGCCATCTTCAGCATCGGGTTTGCCACACTGCTTCCCTGCTCCGTTACTTCCATATACTCAATGATTTCTGCCGGCAAAAGACCGAGAATTTCTTTCTCCATCAACTTACTTTGGATGGGTTTTTCCACATATCCGTCAAAGCCCTGCTCCAAATAACGCTCCCTTGTGCCGGACAAGGCATTTGCTGTTATTGCAATCACCGCAGT
>CAYRLN010000019.1:0-11110 GCA_964425065.1 uncultured Lachnospiraceae bacterium
ACGAAATGATGGAGTCCGGAGTTATTGACAAGACAACAATGGTATTCGGACAGATGAACGAGCCCCCCGGAGCCCGTATGAGAGTTGGTCTTACAGGACTTACCATGGCAGAGTATTTCCGTGACAAAGGCGGAAAAGACGTACTGCTCTTTATTGATAATATTTTCCGTTTCACACAGGCAGGTTCCGAAGTATCAGCGCTTCTTGGACGTATGCCTTCAGCGGTAGGTTATCAGCCTACATTGCAGACAGAGATGGGTGCTCTTCAGGAGCGTATTACATCTACAAAAAATGGTTCCATTACATCCGTTCAGGCTGTATATGTGCCTGCGGATGACCTCACCGACCCCGCTCCGGCAACTACATTTGCCCATTTGGATGCAACTACCGTATTGTCCCGTTCTATCGTGGAACTTGGTATTTATCCGGCAGTTGACCCTCTTGAGTCCACATCCCGTATTTTGGACCCCAGAATTTTGGGTGAAGAACACTATCGTGTTGCCCGTGGCGTGCAGGAAATCCTTCAGAAATACAAAGAACTTCAGGATATTATTGCAATTCTCGGTATGGACGAACTTTCAGAGGAAGATAAACTGGTAGTATCCCGTGCAAGAAAGGTGCAGAGATTCTTGTCCCAGCCTTTCTTCGTTGCCGGACAGTTTACCGGTTTGGAAGGTAAATATGTTCCAATCGGAGAGACAATCCGTGGATTCAGAGAAATTCTGGAAGGCAAGCATGACAGTATTCCGGAAAGTTATTTCCTGAATGCAGGAACTATTGACGATGTTCTGGCAAAGGTGAAGTAAAATGAATGAAATCACATTAAAGATTATAGCGCCGGACAGAGTCTTTTACGAAGGTCAGGTGTCGGCGGTAGAATTTAATACAACCGAGGGTGAAATCGGTATTTTGCCCGGTCACATACCCATGACAGTCATTCTGAAACCGGGTATCCTGGTAATTGAGGATGAAGGAGAGGAGAGAGAAGCTGCTCTTCATTCCGGCTTCGCAGAAATTCTTCCTGAAAAGGTGACGATTCTTGCGGAGATTGTGGAATGGCCGGACGAAATAGATCTGGAGAGAGCGGAAGCGGCGGCGGAACGTGCGAGAGACCGACTGCAAAACCGTAGTCCTGAGACAGATGTGGTGAGGGCGGAAAGTGCGCTTCTTCGCGCTATGGCCCGTATCAATATACTCAAATAAGCAAAATGAAAAATGCTTCGGAAGAAACCTTCCGGAGCATTTTTGCATATATTAGCAAAAAGAGTAGAGGGAAATATTATGGATTATAGGCATCGGGTAGTTCCTTTTTATATGGCATACCAGACACCGTGGGCGTTGGAAGAAGAGGATAAGGTTCTTAGGGACTTGGATTATTTGCAACAGTTGTACCCGGCACAGGCAAAAAAATACCAAAAACGTATTGCGGAAATCGTGGATAAAATGGATTATGAAGGAAGTATGATCTATGATGAATATCCTGACAGATGGCAGTTGTACCGTTTAGCGGAAAATATCATGGAGATAATCAGGCGGGAAGAGTGTGAACAAGGTGCAAAAAACGATAAGGATTCATGGAATGCGGTTGACGAAGCATGGAAGTGGGAATGGATGGCCGATATGGTACAAATTTTGTTGTTTCATGAGATTTATAGAAGAAGACGCGGTGGGAAACGAGGATTTCTCAAATTTTAGTTGTGGTTTTGCTGTAAAGCCATTAAAATATAGTCATGGTGTGTCGGGAAGTGGGCTGCCATGACTATTTTGTTACAGTGACAGGAAAGTGGGTATGTGCAGACAAGAATTCCATACCCGCAAATCAGAGGATATTAATTATGAGTGAAATAAAATCGGTACTGGGCGAATGGATTGATGAAAACCTGGAACAAATGATACTCAGTAATTCAAGGAATACTGAGATGGGAAGTAAGATGAAGATACGTCCGGTTTTGATAAAAGGACAAGTTGTATATCAAGAGACCCTGTATCGCGGAACCCAGGTACTTCACAGCAACCGGGACAAAGGGGAACTTATCACACATTTGGATCAAATGTTTGCAGAACTTTTTCGGCAGGGAGAAATTAAATCTGTGGGCGGTTCGGTAACGATTCTGATCAGCAAAAAAGGGAAAGTTACAATAAATGTAAAGAAGAAAACTTTGCAACAGGGGAATGCAGGGGCGGATGAAACAATTCTGCGTCCCATGGAGCACAACAGAACAAAGAATTATATACTGGAAGAGGGAATTCCGGTGGATTTTCTGGTGGGCCTTGGAGTCCAGACCAAGGATGGAAAAGTGGTAAAATCCAGATATGATAAATTCAGGCAGATTAACAGGTATTTGGAATTTATTGAAGATGTCATCCCGAAACTGCCCAAGGATAAAAAACTTCGGATTATCGATTTTGGATGCGGAAAGTCCTATCTGACTTTTGCAATGTATCATTATTTGCATGTATTGAAAAAGTATCCGGTTCATATCACCGGATTGGATTTAAAGACGGATGTAATTGAGCATTGTAATCAGTTGGCAAAGGAGTACGGATATACCGATTTGCATTTTGAGAAGGGGGATATCAGTACCTATGAGGGAGCGGACAGCGTAGATATGGTTGTCACCCTGCATGCCTGCGACACGGCGACCGATTTTGCTTTGGAAAAAGCCGTGAAATGGGGCGCGAGCGTGATTATGGCGGTGCCTTGCTGCCAGCACGAAGTGAATAGACAGATTTCCTGTAAGGAATTGGACGGAGTGTTGCGCTATGGCATTATCAAAGAGAGAATGTCGGCACTTATTACCGATGCTCTCAGAGCCCGGATGTTGGAAAATATGGGGTATGATACCCAAATTCTTGAATTTATTGATATGGAACATACGCCTAAGAATATTTTAATCCGCGCAGTAAAGAAGAGCGGAATGCAAAAAAGAGGAAATCAAAAAGCCACATCGGTAGACGAAATATGTGACTTTTTAAATATTTCTCCCTCGTTACGGAAATTGTTGGAACAGGAGTAAATGTATGAAAAAAACCGCATGGAAGAAGTCGGTTCTCAAAGGGGTTACCTTTGGATTGGTCTTCTTTATTGCCCTGATTGTGTTAGGGCAGGTTATGAATATGGGAAATACTGATATGACTGCGGAGATGTCGGAAGCGACCTATCCCTTAATACGCATGGATTTGGAGGGGCAATCTTACAATGAACTTCAGGGCTATGCGGAGGCAATGGACATTGCTTATATGCGGGAAAACATTACTGTTTTGGATGAAAACAGAAATACCGGATTCACACTTTGGAAGTATGGAAATGAAATAGAACAAATCTGGTTTGAGGTAAGAAGCGTAGACGGTAGCCGGTTGATTGAAAAAACGGAAGTGACAGAATATCAGGAAGATGAAGAAAAAATAGCAGCAGGGATTACCCTGAAAGATTTGATTGAGACAAACGAAGAGTACGTGCTGATTTTCTTTGTGGAGACGGATAAAGGTGAAACAATCAGGTACTACACGCGGGTAGTCTGGAGTGACGGGTATTACGCGGCAGAAAAACTCAGTTATGTCCTTGACTTTAATAATAAGACGTTCGACAAAGAAGCGGCAAAGGACCTGACCAAATACTTGGAGACAAATTCCCAAGGGGACAATTCTACCTTTCATGTCGTTGATATTCACAGTAAACTGTCTCAGGTGACATGGGGGAATTTGGAGGTCACAAGAGAGATGGAACCGGTGGCAAATCTGGTAGAATTGGCTACCCAGACGGCAAGTTTCAAATTGTATTATGTGGTTTCCACGCCGAAGGAAGGCGGAAAATATTATTATTATGTGGAAGAGTTTTACCGTATCCGGTATACCACAGACCGTACCTATCTTTTGGAATTTGAAAGGAATATGACCCGTTTCTTTTGCGAAACGGAAGACGTCTACGCAAACGATAAGATTGTATTGGGAATTGCAGGGACGGATATCCCTTTTGTAGAGAGTGAGGATGGCAACAATTTTGCTTTTGTGGTGCAGAATAAACTGTGCAGTTACAATGTAACAGACAATAAACTTGCGGTATTATTTAGTTTTTACAATGAAAATAACGCAGATGAAAGAACCATTAATAATAGCCATGATATAAAAATCCTGGACGTGGACGAAGCGGGAAATGTACAGTTTGTGGTATATGGCTACATGAACCGGGGCAGACATGAAGGGGAAGTGGGTGTGCAGGTATGTGCATACGACAGCACCCTGAATACCATAGAAGAACTGGTTTATATCCCGTACACGAAATCGGACCAAATTTTAAAAGAAGAAATGGAACAGTTGCTTTATGTCAGCCGTGAGAATTATTTCTATTTTATCATGGACGAAAATGTATACGAAGTAAATTTGAGTGAGAAAACTTACAATAAAATCGTTCATACAACGATGGACGGCAGTTTGCAGGTTTCTGATAACCAGAATGTAATTGCATGGCAGAATGGGCAGGATGCATATTCCTGTGATGAAATTGTGGTAATGAATTTAAATACGCGGGAGCAGATGACGGTAAATTCTCGTGCCGGCGAATATCTGATGCCTCTTGGGTTTATGGGAGAAGATTTGATATACGGATATGCGAATGCGGATGATATTGTGCAAGATAGCGCAGGCCGTGTTACTTTTCCCATGTACAGACTGTGTATTCTGGGTACCGATGGAACATTACTCATGAAATATCAACAGGAAGACATATATGTGAGCAATATTTCCATTGTCGATAACCAAATAGATTTAAAGAGAATGGTCAAGACGGAAGATGGGAAGTATGTGGAAACAACGGCAGACCAGATTATGAACAATCAGGAGACCGTAGCAGGTAAAAATACGGTAGGTGGAGTTGTGACGGAGCCCTATGAGACGATTGTACAAATAAAGGTCAAAAAAGAAATTGATACGAAATCCCTAAAAGTATTGACGCCGAAAGAGGTACTTTTTGAAGGCGGAAGAGAAATTGTCCTGAGCGGGGAAAACGAAGAGAACAGATATTATGTATATGGTCCGAATGGTGTGGAAGGAATTTACCGGAACCCGGCCAATGCGGTAAATCACGCAGACGAGATTGCAGGCGTGGTTTTAGGCGATAACGGAGGATATGTATGGATTCGGGGAAACCGGGTTACAAAAAATCAGATTATGGCCATTGAAGGGGCGTCGGTTACAGAGGAAAAGGATAGTATCGCGGTTTGCCTTGACACGATGTTAAAGTATGAGGGTGTCATAAGAAATTCGGAATATTTATTGGCCCAGGGAGAAACCATCTATTCCGTTTTAGAAAATAATCTGCCGGAAGCGCAAATATTAGACTTGAAAGGTTGTTCACTGGAATCAGTGCTCTATTATGTAAATAGGGATATACCGGTATTTGCAACGTTGAATGATGGAACGGCAGTGCTTATTATCGGATTTAACCAGTACAACATTGTGGTTTTAGATCCAATCAAGGATGCGAAAAATGCTATTTACAAAAAGGGTATTAATGACTCTGCGGAATGGTTTGAAAGAAACGGAAACTGCTTTATCACATATGTGAAATAGAAAGAAGCAATGCAAAAGGGAAGATCAAAAGATCTTCCCTTTATATTTGCTTAAAGTAAAATGTAGGAACATGCCCAGTACGCCGCAGGATAAGATTTCGCCGAGACCGACTGTTACCATGAAGTAAGGAAGACTTCCCTCAAACTGATATGCATAAGCAAGAATCAGAGGAATGATTAGTGTGTTGGCAACAATAGGAGGTAAAGGGGCTAACCACTTAGAGCGTTTCCGCAACAGCCATGTGCCCACAGCGCCTATCAGAGTTGCAATAGGACCGAAAATCACATCCCAGATAATGCAACCGCTCATGATGTTGCTGAGCAAGCAACCTACAAAAAGACCGGGAATGGCGGCAGGTGTAAAGGCTGGAAGTATGGTCAGCGCCTCTGAAAATCTGAGTTGTACTGCATAATGGTCCAGCCCCAGAGAGGCGGCAAGCATCGTAAGCACAACATAGAGGGCGGCAATCATAGCTGCCTGAGTAATTTGAGTTACCTGTTTGTTTTTTCTCATATTCAATTCTCCTTAGTTTTGTTTTTTTACCGCGTTGCGGCCTGATGAGGATGGTTTCGAACTCACCAGAAATCAGAAGGTTATCTGATCCGTTGGTAATAATAGCATAGGTAAAAGTAAATTGCAATATACCCAAAAGAGAGGAAAAGAGGAATTATGGACATATAGAGGATTTTTTGATATAATTTAAGGTAACATTAATATCTTCAAAGGGGGGATGTTTATGGATTCTTTGTTTCTCTACATAGAGAGTAACGGGATATTTGTTGTAGTACTGGCGGTTCTGCTGTTCCATTTAAGAGATGCAACAAAAGTGGCCCATGACGAACAATTATTCAGAAGGTTATTGATTCTAAACATTATTGTGCTACTTGCGGATACCGGATGTTGGATTTTTGACGGCAGGGTATTGGGTGGTACAACATTAATAAACAAACTGGTGTATGCGTCATATTACATATCCACGGCGGTCTTTGTCTTTTTGTGGACGGTATATGCTGCTTATAAACTGCGCCCGCAGGGAAGGCTGAAAAATAAATACATATCTTGGGTCAGTTTGCCTGCGGTGGTGGCTGTGGTATTGTCAATTACTTCCATTTGGACAGAGAGCTTTTATCGTTTTGACAGGCACGGAGTCTATTACAGAGGTCCTCTTTTTGGTCTGCATACAGCAATTTTGTGTTTTTACATTGTAGTTTCGGCTGTTATGGCTGTAAAAACACTGATAGAGGATAAAAACGGCGATTTGCGAAGAGAGTGCACTGCAATCTTAGGATTTGTTATTTTCCCCATTGTAGGAGGAATTCTTCAGACTGCATACTATGGATTGAATTTGGCGTGGACGGGAAGTTCCGTTTCATTGATGATGGTTTTTATCAGTATTCAGAACAGGCAGATTATCACAGACCCCCTTACAGGAATATACAATCGGGGATACTTTACCAAATATATGCAGCGGCTTTTTGGTGCAAAGGATACCGGAGTAAAGTGGTATTTGTTAGTGGTTGATGTGGATCATTTTAAATCCATTAATGATACTTACGGTCACACAGTAGGAGACAGGGCTTTGGTTGGGGTTACGAAGACGTTGTGGGAAATATGCAACCAAAATGAGACCCCGGATTTCTTGGCACGTTACGGTGGAGACGAATTTGTGATTGTATGTCGGCGCAACAATGAGGAAGAGATGGCGAAATTTGCGGATGCCATTAATAGAAAACTGGATGTTATCAATGAAAAGGGCGAACTACCTTTTATAATATCATTGAGTATTGGTTGGGCAGCGTTTGATACGGAACGCTATAAAAATACAGAAGAACTGGTTGCAGAGGCAGACAAAGCCATGTATCGGCAAAAAGCGGAAAAGAAGAACGCAAATACCTTTTGATTAAAATAAGTTTGCCCTTTGAAGCCGCTTGCGGATAACAGGACCAACCAAAAGGGCCAGTGTTATCTTGCATAAATCACCGGGAAGAAAAGGAACGACACCTACAAGAAAAGCATCCAAAACAGATAAGTTTGTTTGGAAGGCCATCCAAAGAACGCCGGGCAGGTAGCAACAGGCTGTTCCAAGGAAGAGGCATAATCCACAGGAAAGTTTTGAGGTGGATTTTTGGGGGAAGAAAAAACAAGCCACAAGGGGGATAAATAAATAACCGATTAAGTACCCGCCGGTAGGACCTGCCAGTTTGCCTATTCCGCTTCCAAAGCCCGAAAAAACAGGGAGGCCCACAAGCCCCAAAAGCAAATAGAGAAGGCAGGAGTAAAGAGTATATTTTCCACCTATGACATAGAGAGAAATATACAAAATGAAAGTAGTGAAAGAGAGTGGAACCGGACTGAAAGGAACAGGAATGGAAAACGGCGAAATAACACTGATGACAGCAGCCATCAGTGCAATGAAAACAATATGAAAATGATGATTTTCTTTTGTTTTGCGCATGGGATTTCCTTTCAAAAATAAGCCCTGTATGTTGAGAACATACAGGGCCTTTTTATGCCTTCCACTGTAAGTTATTACAGGTCGCCGGTTTTATATTTTGCAACAACCTGTTGAATTCTTTCGTTGGGATTAAGCAGGTCGCTGATAGATGAGTCATGATTCAAGGTATCAATGATATAAGCGATATATTTGCTCATGTCACAGTTGATGTACCAGTCACGTTGTAAAAGTTCAGGAGTCTGGTATACCAGGTTTGTTGTCAGGACTTTGTCGATAACTCCATTTTCGTAAGCTTTATCAAACTTGTCCAAACCGCTTGTGAAAAGTCCGAATGTGGCAAAAACGAAAATGTTACGTGCCTTGCGTTCTTTGAGAGCAGCGGCAACTTCCAGAACACTTTCACCGGAAGAAATCATATCATCAATGATAATCATGTCTTTGCCTTCCACGCTTGTGCCGAGGAACTCATGGGCAACAATGGGATTTCGGCCGTTTTCGATGCGTGTGTAGTCACGTCTCTTATAGAACATACCCATATCCAGTCCAAGAACGTTGGCAATATAAATTGCACGGCGCATGCCGCCTTCGTCAGGGCTGATAACCATCATGTGGTCGGAATCAATCTGAAGATCTTTTACATTGCGAAGAAGACCTTTTATAAACTGATATGCCGGCTGAACGGTTTCAAAACCGTGAAGCGGAATCGCGTTTTGCACTCGGGGATCGTGAGCGTCAAAGGTAATAATGTTGTCAACACCCATGTTGACAAGTTCCTGAAGGGCAAGTGCACAGTCGAGAGATTCTCTGGATGTGCGCTTGTGCTGTCTGCTTTCATATAAGAAAGGCATGATAACTGTGATTCGTCTTGCCTTTCCGCCTACAGCGGCAATAATACGTTTTAAATCCTGATAATGATCGTCCGGGGACATGTGATTTTCGTGTCCGCAGAGGGAATATGTCAGGCTGTAGTTTGCTACATCAACCAAAAGATAAAGGTCTGAACCACGTACGGATTCAAGAATCATACCTTTTGCTTCACCGGAGCCGAAACGGGGCACCTTAGCGTTTAAGAGATAGGAAGGTCTCTGATAGCCGGCGAATGCCAGACTTTCCTTGTGTTCACTTTCTCTTTCGGTTCTCCATTCTACTAAGTATTTGTCGATTTTTTCTCCAAGAGGGCGACAGCCTTCAAGGGCGATCATACCGAGAGAGCCTACGGGGATGGTTTCGAGATTGCGCTTTTCTTCGCGGATTGACATGGAAAAATCCTCACTTTCTGCTTGCCATTCGTTTTTTATAAATCCGGATATCCGGTCCGGACATTTTACATAACTGATACTGGTTAGTGATTCTGGAGAAAATTCTGTCTGAGTAACGGTCGCGTAATTCCTCCAGGGTTAGATTGGTGGAGATGACGGTTGCTTTCTTGCGCAGATGACGTTCGTTCAAACAAGAAAATAACTGGGAGGTAACAAAAGAATTCGTCACTTCTGTTCCCAAATCGTCAATAATCACCAAATCGCAATTATACAAGTCTTCATAAGTATTGTAAAGAGAATCTTTCAAAGTGTGATCAAAAGAATAGCGGGCAAGTGTATCAAAAAGACCGGTGGCACTAAAATAGATAACAGAGTGTCCCTGGTGTAAAAGTTCCTTTGCAATGCAATAGGACAGGAATGATTTGCCCGTACCTACTGTACCATAAAAATATAAATTGCGGTAGTCTGTTTTGAAAGTTTCTACAAATTCCTTACTATTTTTAACGGCATTTTGGAAACGTAACAGATCTTCGCCTTCGTAGAATTTATCTGATAAGACAGAAAAATCTGCATAGGCTAACATATCTTCTATATTAGATTGTTCATAAAGCAGATTAATCATTTGCTGTTTGAAACAATGGCATTTTTTACCATTGATATAACCGGTATCCTGACAGTCCGGACAGTCATAAATAGGGTCCAAATAATCAGAGGGAAGTCCGGCAGCCTTTAAAAGATCGGCTTTCATGGAGGATAAGTCTGCCAAAGTTTTCTTTAGGTCGTCAAGGGCGGTTTCGTCGCCGGTCAATGCCTTCTTCCCGTAACTGACAGAGAGAGAGGCAACGGACTGGTCGAGTTCGCGGTAACCTTCCACGTTTTCGTATACATAATCGATACGCTCCGACAGCAGATGTCTGTTTTTATCCTGCGTTTCTTCGTATCCCCGTTTAATAGAGTCGTATTGTGCCTTGTTAAGTGCCACGGTGTATCTCCTTCATACTGTTAGTTGCTGAGCAAATCACGTTCTATAGCGTCAAAATCATAGTCGTGTTGAGGGAATTGGTTAAATTTGTTTTTGTTTGTGTAGGAATTTCCATTAGATGTTTTGCCCGCACGGCGTTTTTGGTACAATTCGTCGATTTTCTGAATATCGGATTTGCCGTGTACATTTTCTTTTTTCCAGTTGGAAAGAATACTGTCGGCATATTCGAAGCGGTGCTTGTCCGTTGCGAGAACAGTGCGTTCACAGGCTTCACGGATTACATCCGTTGTAAAGCCGTACTCCTTTGTCCAACGGGTAATATATTCCACTTCCTTTGCGGTAGGAGAGCTGTTTCGACCCAATTCCTTCATAATGGAGTATACGGATTCATCATACTTGGAGGAGATCTTTTCTGCCTGCTTGGGAGTGGTAATTCCTTCTTTGGCCCAGCCAATGGCCACAGCCTCTATGTAGCGAAAACTCTTTTTGCCCCGCTCCACACAATATTGAAGCAGATAATCAATTAAGTCATTAGAAAACTTCAGACAATCCGAAAAATATAAAATGGATTTCATATCGGAAGGGGAAAGCGTTTTTCCCAAATAAATTTCTGCGATGGTAAAGAGTTGTTTGGTGTCCTCTTTGCTGCTAAAATCTTTCAATTGATCCAAGGAATAGGATGGCTTTGCGTAAAGGTCTTCATCTACCGTATCTTCAACAGGAGAGACCGGTTGCGTCTGAGGTTGTCTTGAGACGATGGAGATTACCGGGGCACTCTCAGGGGTGGCGGTTGGTGCGGGAACTGCGGAAAGTTCCTGCAAATGAATACCGACCAGCGACTTGGAA